>CAMLLF010000668.1 GCA_946480705.1 uncultured Lysobacteraceae bacterium
GCTGCAGCCCGAGCTGCGCGTGCTGCACTACGTCTGCAAACCCCTCGCGACGCTGATCGTCGCGGCGCTGGTCTGGCGCGCCCGTGACAGCGAACCGCGCTACCGCGCGGCGGTGCTGTTCGGACTGGTCGCCTCCACGCTCGGCGACGTTTTCCTGATGCTGCCGTTCGACGCGTTCGTTGCCGGGCTCGCGAGTTTTCTCGTCGCGCACCTGGCCTATCTGTATGCGCTGACACGACGGCGCGGTTTTTCTCCTCTGCGCTGGCCGTGGCTCGCGTATGCCGTGCTCGCGGGCGCCGTGCTCGCCGTGCTCTGGCCGAAACTTCCGGATGCGCTGCGTGCGCCGGTCGTGGTCTACGTGGTCGCGCTCGCCGCGATGGCGGCGCAGGCGGCGACGGTTGCGCTCGCGCACGGCTCGCGCGCCACGCTGGCCGCGGCCTGCGGCGGCGCGAGCTTCGTCGTCTCCGATGCGCTGCTCGCGATCGACCGCTTTCATACGCCGCTGCCGGCGGCCCCGGCGCTGGTGCTGGCGAGCTACTGGAGCGCGCAGTACCTGATCGGACGATCAGTTTGGCAACGTCGCGCCTGACAGTCCGGTGCGTGGGATTCCGTCTTTCAGTATCGGACCCGCACCGGCGCGTCGGCGCCAGCGACTACCTCCCCTCAGGTCGCCACCCCCGACGCAGCTACCCCTGCTGCACCGGCGCTTCGCGCCGGTGCGTGTCTCACTGCATTCAGAGCTGCTGCGTGGCGAAGGTGTCGCAGGCGTTGATGTCGCCGCGTTCGAGGCCGGTGCGGAACCAGCGCACGCGCTGCGCCGAACTGCCGTGCGTGAACGAGTCGGGCACGACGACGCCGCGCGACTGTTTCTGCAGGCGGTCGTCGCCGATCGCGGTTGCCGCGGCCAGCGCCGATTCGATGTCGCCCTGTTCGAGCCACTGCAATTGCTTCTGCGCGAGATTCGCCCAGACGCCGGCAAAGCAGTCGGCCTGCAGCTCCTGGCGCACCGACAGCCCTTCGGCGCCTTCCATCGGCGCACCGCGGCGGCGCATCTCTTCGGTCTTGCGCATCACGCCCATGAGGTTCTGCACGTGATGGCCGACCTCGTGCGCGATGACGTAGGCGCGCGCGAAATCGCCGCTGGCCCTGAAGCGATTCTCGAGTTCGTCGAAGAAGCTCGTGTCGAGATAGACCTGCTGGTCGCCCGGGCAGTAGAACGGCCCGACGGCCGAGCTGGCCATGCCGCAGGCCGAGCTCACGCCGCCCTGGAACAGCACGAGGCGCGGTTCCTGATAGCGCCCGCCGGCCGAGGCGTAGATGCGATTCCAGACGTCTTCGGTGCTGCCGAGCACGGCGCGCACGAATTCGTTGGTCTGGGTCGATGCCGGCGCCTGCTGGGTCTGGGTCTGCGGCGCGGGGCCGCCGCCGTCCTGCATCCAACCGGCGGAAGCGCGTGTAGCCCGCCCGGCGCACCAGCGCCTCGGTCGCCGCGGGGCCGAGGCACGTGCCGAGTCCCGGCCCGCCGCCGAACCGGCGCGCGCCGCCGCTTGCGGACACGACGTTGTCGCTGCGTCGACCTTTCTGCCAAAGCATCTGCGTTCTCCTTCGTCGGGCTGGGCTGGTCTGTCGCCTCGCGGGCGTTCCTATCGCATCCGGCTCATGAATGCCGCGTGCAGGCCGCGCCGCACCGGCAATGCGCGGCGCAAGCGGGCGCGGCGATGGTAACCGAACGGATTCGCGCGGCAGCCCGCGGGCGGCGCACGGTCGCGATTATTGACCTTCGGCTTCGCGCAGCTTCGCGTCGGTCTCGGCCTTGTGCGCGTCGACCGTGTCCTGCACGGCCTTGGCGCGCTCCAGTGCCTTGAGCTGCGGATCGATGACGGTGGGCTGGCGCGGCGCCGGCGGTGGCGGCTTGTCGTCGCCGGCACAGGCGGCGAGCGCGAGCAGGGCGGCGGCGAGAACGAGTGCGCGCATCGGGATCTCCGGCGAAAGGCTGCGCTAAAGTCTGCGCCCCGATCCCACCGACAACAAGGCGGAGCCTGACGCAATGACGACCGCATCACGCTGGCGACTGGACGGCCGCACGGCGCTCGTGACC
Organism: uncultured Lysobacteraceae bacterium; assembly: GCA_946480705.1. Next base: position 2,099 of record CAMLLF010000668.1, read on the forward strand.
GGCGCGAGCAAGGGCATTGGCCTGGCCTGCGCCCGCGAACTCGCGCTGCTCGGCGCCGACGTGCTGCTGGTCGCTCGCGACGAAGCGCATCTGGAGGCCGTGCGCGACGAACTCGCCGACGAATTTCCCGATAGGGACATTGCCGCATTTGCGGGCGACATGGCCGAGGGCGAGCAGCGGTTCGAACTGTTCGACTGGATCGCCGATCGCGGCAGCAGCCTGTCGCTGCTCGTCAACAACGTCGGCACGAACCAGCGCAAGCCGACGCTGGACTACAGCGAAAGCGAATACCGCGCGCTGTTCGAGACCAATGTCTACAGCGCGTTCGAGCTGTGCCGGCTCGCGCATGCGCAGCTCGCCGAGCACGGCTCGGCGGCCATCGTCAACGTCGGCTCGGTGTCGGGCCTGACCCACGTGCGCACCGGATCGCCTTATGGCATGACCAAGGCGGCGCTGCATCAGCTCACCCGCAACCTCGCCTGCGAGTGGGCCGGCGACGGCATCCGCGTCAACGCCGTCGCGCCGTGGTACATCCGCACGCAGCGTTCCGAGGCCGCGCTGGCCGACCCGCAATACCTGGAGGAAGTGCTCGATCGCACGCCGCTCGGACGCATCGGCGAGCCCGAGGAAGTCGCCGCGGCCGTCGCGTTCCTGTGCCTGCCGGCGGCGAGCTACGTCAGCGGCGAGTGCATCGCCGTCGACGGCGGCTTCCTGCGCTACGGCTTCTGAGCATGAAGCGGATGGCCGACGCGGCGAAGGCGGTGCAAACTGTCGCGATGTCTTCGCTCCGGAACCACGATCTGGTTCTGCCGCCGCGCTTTCCGGCCGACGCGGTGCTCGCGTTCTACGCGCGCCGCGCGATTCCCGGCGTGGAGCACGTCGGCGGCACGAGCTACCGGCGCAGCTTCGCGTT
>CAMLLF010000669.1 GCA_946480705.1 uncultured Lysobacteraceae bacterium
AGCTCAGCGGGCTCATGAAGATTTCCGCCGACGCCGGATCGCGCACGTACTGCACGTTGATGTAGCCGTTGCCTTCGAAATCGGCCGGCACGCGGATCTTCTGCACCGAGGCGGTCGTCGTCGCCTTGAACCACTGGTGCGCATAGACCTTGTCGCGCTCGATCGTGATCAGGCCCGCGCCGGTATACGGCGCGCGCACGGCGATTTCCACGTCCTCGCGCGGCGCATAGTCCTTCTTCGACAGCGCGAGCTGCAGTTCGGCGTTGCGTTCGAGCGAACGCGCGACGTTGGCTTCGCCGGCCACGGAATAACTGACCTGGTTCAAGGTTTCGCCGCGGCCGTTGCGGATCAGCAGCGCGTAGTCGCCGGGCGCATCGGTCGCGAGACGGAAGTCGACGCCGCCAGCGGCGAGCTTCAGCGGTTCTTCCTTGACCGGCACTTCCTTGAGACGCGACTGATATTTGTAGGCGCCGGAGTCCTGCTTCGTCAGCACCGACACGTAGCGGCGTTCGACGAGCACGGCCTTGAGGCCGTCGACGGCGACGCGCTTGGCCGTGTTGTCGATCGCGATCAGATTGACCGAGCGCTCCGCGCCGCGCGCGACATAGTCGAGGTTGTCGACGACCTTGACGCCGACGAGATAGTCGAGCGACGACACGAGGCTCGCGGTCTCCGCCGACACGCTGCGGCCGCCTTCGGCCTCGTAGCCTTTCGCGAGGAAATGCAGGCGATAGCTCGCCGTGCCGTATTTGGCGAGATCGAGCGGGAATTCGGCGACGCCTTCGGCATTGGTGGTCTGTTCGCCGAGCGGCTCGCTGTAGCCTTCCTTCGCCTTCTGCGGGTCATGGAAGGTGTGGTCGGGCCAGCTGCGGAACACCGGCAGCACCGGCGACAAGGTCAGCGTCGCCTCGACGCGGCGATCCTGCGCCGGCGTGCCGAACAGGTTCTGCAGGCTCACGCGCGCACTCAGGTTTTCGGGCTTGATCCAGCCTTCGACGACTTCCTGCGACAGGTGCGCCGTCGCCTTCATGCGGTCGGGCAGGAATTCCTTGATCTGCACCGTCGTCGAACCGATCAATTGTGGATTGTTGTACTGATCGATCAGCGACAGGTTCACGGTCCAGCTGCCGGTCGGCGAGGTTTCCTGCGTCGTGAACGACAGCTCCTCGAAGCCGGCTTCGCCCAGGCGTACGGTGCGCTTGTCGACGCTGAGGCCGCGCGCGTCGAGGATGTCGGCCTGCAGCGGCACGCCGCTGAGATCGCGCGACCAGTCGGCCGCACGCACGATCATGCCGACATGGAAGGTATCGCCCGGGCGATACAGGCCGCGGTCGGAGAACAGGTACGCGCCGAGCTGGCCCGCGCTGCGCGCGTTCTTGATGCCGCCGACGTCGAAGCGCGAGAAATCGAGACTGCGGTCGCGCTTGCCGATCGGCAGGAACGACAGGTCCTCGCCCTTGCGCACGACGAACATGGCCGGCGTCTTTTCGCGCGTGAACGCGTCGACCGCGTCGAACGCCGCATGGCCGGCCGCGTCGCTGGTCGCCTTGAGCAGCGGCTGGCCGTTCTCGCCGAGGATTTCGATGTTCGCGCCGTCGACCGGCGCGCCTGTCGCGATCGACTGCACGTAGGCGTCGAGCTTGCCGTCGAGCGCGCGCTTGACGATCAGGCCGAGGTCGGTGACGACGATGAACTTCGCGTCGTTGATCTCGCCGCCTTCGACGTAGTCGCCTTCATAGTCGCCCTCGCCGCCTTCGTACTCGCCCTCGCCTTCGTACGATTCGTCACTGCCGGCTTCCGGCGCGCTGAGTTCTGCGTTCGCGGCCCCGGTTTCGGATTTCGGCGCGGGTTCGCCGGCCGGGTCGTAGTCGCTCAGGCGCAGCAGGAACACGCCGCGGCGGCCGCTCGCGAGGTACTGCGACAGATCCACGCCCTCGTAGTGCGCCTTGGTCGGATCTTCGGATTCGAACGCGACTTTCTGTTCGAAGCGCTCGGTGATCTTGTCGCGCGACAGCGAACCCAGTTCGGGCTGCGCGAACGTGCCGTTGTTGAAGCTGACGAGATGCTGCAGCTGGTCCGGCAGCACGCGCGCGATTTCGAGCCGCATGCCGGGCACGTTGCGCGATACGACCGCAACGCGCTTGTCGCCCGACAGCGACAGCAGCGAACCTTCGGCCATGAAGCGCAGGATGCGCGGATAGTCGGGCACCTGCAGCACGTTGTCGGCGTTGCGCGCGAGCTGGTAGCCGCCGAACGCGTCGAGCCCCTTGCCGACGCGCACGTACAGATAGCGGCCCGGGTCGGCGCGGAATTTGAAGCTCTGCTGCTCGGAATAATCGAGCTCCGCCGCGATCGGTTCGAGCGCGAGCGGCTCGGCGCTCTTGAGCACGCGCTCGTCGACGCCGCCGCTGCTCCAGCTCCAGACCTGTTCGCGCTGGCCTTCGGGTGCATGGGGATTGGTCACCGGCAGCAGCCAGGCCTTGACCGCGCCGGCGGCCTGCTTCTCGCCGACGGCGTGCGAGAAATTCACGAGCAGCACCTGCTCGGGTTCGAACTCGCTGTTGTCGACGAGCGTCGGCTCGACGCCGCTGACGCCGAGGCTGTACATGCCGGGCACCGACACGTTCGCCGCGACGGCCGCTTCGCTGGCCTTGCCGCCGGCCGCCGCGGTCACGCCCTTGTCGATGCGGTATTCGAGCGTCGTCGAATCTTTCGGCAGCGCGGCGAGCGGCGCGGAATGCACCCAGGCGTTGAGTTTGAGCTTGTCGTAATTGACGACGAATTTCTGCGGCTGCTTCTGTCCCTTCGGGCCGAGCAGATACAGCTCGACGTGTTTCTCGAACTCGGCCGTGTCGACCGGATGCGTGAAGCCCAGATTGACGATGCCTTTTTTCAGCAGCGCGTCCTGCGGATCCTGATAGAACTCGGCACCGACGAGCCTTACCGCGAAATCGGCGGTCGCGAATGCCGTTCAACTTCTTCTGTTCTGGATGTCGTCCCTCGCGCGAACA
>CAMLLF010000670.1 GCA_946480705.1 uncultured Lysobacteraceae bacterium
GGTCGTCATGCGCGCTTCGCCGCGCAGCTCGTATGCGTGAATACCGGGCGGCAGCTCCAGCGCGACCTGGCCGCGATTGCTGCGCGGCGTGCTGCGATCGAGATCGAGCGTCGCGACGCGCGCGCCGGCGATCCAGAGTTCGCTGCGCTCGCCGGTCTCGTCGCTGTCGAGTTCGGCCGCGAACGCGAACGCGGCCGCGCCGGCCTGCACCGCGGCGCTCGGTGCCGGCGGCTGGCGGCTGCGATCGAGGACGACCGGGAGCAACGTGCCGTCGTCGCCGTTGCTCGCGTCGAAGCCGCCGACGCTGGCGCCGTTCGTGCCCCAGCCGAACATCTGCCCGTCGCGCGTGCGCGCAAACGCGTTGTAGTCGCCGGCGAACAGCGCGTCGACATTCCTGCCGTCGAGCGCGGCGACGCGCCGCAGATCGCCTTCGAGTTCGTCGCCGCCGTCGCCGAGCGTGCCGTAGACGTTGCCGCCGCGCGCCCAGACGCTGCCGTCGCGCTTGAGCACGAGCGTGTAGTCGTCTCCGGCGGCAAGCGCTGCTGCATCGGCCAGACCGGCCAGGCGCCGCGGCGCGACCGCCGTCAGATCGACGGCGGGCGAAGCGAGCTGGGCGGACTCGTTGACGCCCCAGCCCCAGACCGCGCCGGCGGCGTCGAGCGCGAGACCGTGAAAACGTCCGAGGCTGATCGCGGTGATGGTGTCGAGACCCGCGATGCGCAGCGGCTGCGCATGCGGCGGATCGGCGAAATCGAGCGGGCGCCAGCGGCCTTCCGCGCCGAGCAGTCCCCATCGCGCGCTGCCCATTCCCCAGACCGTGCCGTCGCCGCGCAGCACGATGCTGGTGTCGCCCTGCGCGGCGATCGCGACGGCATCGGGAATCGCGTCGACGACACGCGGCAGCCGCGCCTGCATGCGCGATTCGTTGCGCAGCGGACCGCTGCCGAGCTGACCGACGTCGTTGCTGCCGACGCTGCGCAGCTTGCCGTCACGGCCGATCGCGAGCAGATGAGAGCGCCCGAGCGCGACCGCGCGCACGGCGCCCAGCGCTTCGAAACGCCGCGGCCGGTGCGACGGCATCGCGCACTCTTCGGTCGTGCAGGCGAGTTCCGCGAGTTCGCCCCAGAGCCAGAGCGCGCCGTCGGCGTCGATCGCCGCAGCCGAATCGGACGAGTCGTGATTGATCGCGATGCTGACGATGCGCGACAGCCCCTCGATGCGTCGGAACGCCTTGCGCGGCCGCGTGTCGGTATCGCCGCGCACGGGCTCGGCGTCGCCGCTGGCCCAGACCGAACCGTCGGGCTGCAGCCAGAGCACCTGGCTGCCGGCCACGATCTGCGGCGTGGCTGCCGCGACGGCCGAGGCCGACAGGCAGAGCAACACCGTCGCAAGCATCCTGTACATGGCGATATTCGTCCTGAACTGCGCGAAGTATAGGCCACGCGCACGCCGCCACTAGGACATCAGCGCCGCGATCCGCGCGTCCTTGTCGCGCCACAACGCGTTCATCCATTCCTGGACGCGCGCGCGAAACGCCGCGTCGTTCTCGTAGTCGCCGAGGCCGAATTCCTCGGGAATGTCGAGCCGGCGCACGTGCACGCGCACGTCGCGCACACGTCCGGCGAGAAAGTCGTACAGCGTCGGCCGTCCCTGCGGGTAGACGAGCGTCACGTCCACGAGCGTGCGCAGCAGCGGCCGCATCGCCTGGATGACGAACGCGACGCCGCCGGCACGCGGCAGCAGCAGGTTGGCATACGGAGACTTCTGCTGCGCGTGCTTGGCCGGCGTGAAGCGCGTTCCCTCGACGAAGTTCATGACCGACACCGGCAGCTCGCGGAATTTCGCGCAGGCGCGCTGGGTCGCCTCGAGATCCTTGCCGCGCAGTTCGGGCCGGCGTTCGAGCTCCGCACGCGAGTAGCGGCGCATGAACGGGAAATCCAGCGCCCACCAGGCGAGGCCCAGCACCGGCACGAAGATCAGTTCGCGCTTCAGGAAGAACTTGAGCATCGGAATGCGCTCGGCGAACACGAGCTGCAGCAGCGGAATGTCGACCCAGCTCTGGTGATTGCAGACGACGAGATACCAGCCGACACGCTGCAGGTCGGCAACGTCGCCGTGCACATGCACCTGCGTCCCGGCCAGGCGGATCAGCCGGCTGTTGAATCCGACCCAGTGCTGCGCGATCGCCACGAGCCAGATGCCGATGCGCCGGCGCCACGACGCGAACGGCAGCGCGGCCTTGAGCAACGCCAGCGCGAGCAGCGGCGCGGCATGCAGCGCCGTGCTGGCGCCGACGAGCAGAAATGCGACGCCGGCGCGCAGCGGCGCGGGAAGCGAGCGAAGCATGGGCGGGATCCGGCCGGGCCTAAGGACCGCTCAGAATACGCAATTCGATGACCGCACTGAAGTTCCGCTCGCCGCCATCGCGCGGTCGGCGGCGGTCATTGCGCCTCCGTCAGGACTTTGCCGAGCCGCCGGGTCAGCGGGACGCGGACCTGACCGACGGCCGCGGGAGCCCGCGACTGGGTGGCGCCGCGCATGCCCGACTGCGCGAGCAGCCAGGCATGACGATCCGGCGGACAAAGTTCGGGGAGGTGCAGTCCGGCAATGCCGTGCACGAACAGCTCGCCAGGCACGTCGCCGTGACTGCGCATCTGTTCGTGGAGTTCGGCCAGCAGTCGATCGGCCTCGTCGTGCCGGCCTTCGCTGCGCAGCAGCGCGACGTCGAGACTGCGCAGGCGCTGCTGCGCGAACCAGTCGCCGGACTCGACGCGCGCCTCGACGAGCGCGAGTTCGCGGCGCGCATCGGTCAGGCGCGACTGCGCGAGGGCGATTTCGGCAGCGCCCATGCGCACGTCGATTTCCGTCGCCGCAAAACCCGAGGCGGCGACGGCCGGAAGCACCGAATCGACGAGTTCACGTGCGCGCTGCGCCTCGCCGATGCGCGAAAGAAGCGGCGCGACTTCCGCGACGAGCTGCCAGCGCTCGACTGCCGACGCCTGTCGC
>CAMLLF010000671.1 GCA_946480705.1 uncultured Lysobacteraceae bacterium
CGGCGTCGCGCCCGGCAGCACCCTTGCGCGCGCGCCCGGCAGCACGCAGCCGCCGCACCTGTCGCTGCGCGCGCTCGGTGCGCAAGGCACCGTGCAATGGCTCGTCAACGGCCGCATCAAGGCCGCGCTCGACGCGAGCAAGCCGTTCGAGCACGACTTCGACGAGCCCGGCCCGCAGGCGATCACGGCGATGACGCCGTCGGGTAATTTTTCACAGTTGGAAATTCAGGTGCTGCGCTGAAGCGCACCGGCCTCCGCCTCCGGCGACGCTGCCGGGTGCGCGCGCACCGCCCGCGTGCGCAGACCTCCGGCCGGCGCTGCTTTCCGCAGCCGGACCGCCTCGCGGACCGGCCGACCGTTCGCATGCGCACCGCGAAAGATCCGGACGCGTGATAGCCAATTCGCTTCATCTGCGCTTTGTAAACAAGCTCGCGATGTAGCAACACGGAAAAGTCGGCACTTCCGCGACCGGCCCGCCCTGCGGCCGGACAGGCGGCGCGTGCCGGTCCGCGCAGAGACGCGCGCGTTTGCGGCGCCACCGTCCGGCATCAGCGCCGGATCAACCCCTGCCGTTTGAACGGAGAAAGTCCATGAAACTGCGTCATGTCCTTGCACTCGCTCTCGCCGTCGCCGCTGCGCCCGACGCCTTCGCCGAAGGCAAAGGTCCGACCAGCAAGACCGACCGCTCCGAAAACACCGTGCCCGTCACCGCGACAGGCAGCGACATCAAGTGGTACTGGGGCCTCAACTCGGATTCGAGCTGGTATTCGCTGCCGGGCGACTGGCAGACGACCCCGTACACCAAACTCGAGAAATTCTTCTCGACCGCGAGCCAGAGCAACATCACGACCGCCTGCTCGAACTCGCAGACCTACTACGGTCTCGTCGGCTATTCGCTGATGGCGGCTTTCGCTTCGCAGAAGAGCGCCGGCTTCAACTATCCGATCATCGTCGGCGGCAACACCGAGCTCTGGCCGCAGTACTGAGGCACTCGCGTCGCGGCGGCGCGGGCCGCCGCGGCGCCCGGCCGGTCATGTCCCGCGCAAGGCCGCGACGGCGGCGCGCAGGGATTCCCAGTCTTTGCGCGCATCCGCATGCAGCCGGCGCCACGGCAGCGGCCGGCCGTAACGGTGTTTCGCAAGAATCCGCCGCTGCAGCGACTGAATTTCGAAGCCGCGCCATTCGGGCGCCGCCGACAGCAGATTGAACGCGACCGCAGGCCTGACCTCGTTCCAGAAGATCGCCTCGAGTTCCTCGATGGAATACGCCGACTCGGCGCAGACGCGCGCGATCTGCGGCAGCAGGCACGCCGGATCGGTATCCATCCAGAAATATTGCATCTGATCCCAGATGCGGCTGCGCGCGTCGAGATCGTCGGCCGGTGGTTTCATGCCCGGTGCCGCAGCGAGTTCACCAGAAGCGCCACCACGGCTTCTTCGCCGACGCGCCCGCTCGCGGCGAGCCGCCGTTCGCGCCGGCCCCGACTTCCGGAAGCGCCGTGCCTGCCACATGATGCTGAAACACGCCCGGCGCAGGTTCGCCGACGCCGGACGGCCGCGGGAACGGCGTTGGCTGCCTCAGCAGAAGCGCCGCCACGAGGAAATCGAGCAGTCGCGCTTCGTATTCGCGCGCCGCCGGATCGTCCTTCGCGAACGTGCTCGACCAGAGCGCCTCGACGACGACGACACCGTCCCCGCACGGCGCCAGCGTCAGGCGGTAGACCGGCAGGCCGGTCCAGCTCCGATGCAGGAACAGATAAGGGGATTCATGGAAGATGAACCATTTGTCTTCCATCTGCTCGGGCACCAGGCCCTCGGCGATGCGCGCGAACTGCGCGGCGGAATACGTGGCCGCAAACGGCAGCGGCACGCCGTCGCCAAACGGCTCGCGCTTCCAGGATGCCGCCGTCGCCGCCATCGCCGAAGCTCCTTCGTTGGGCGCTACGTGCGCCGCAGCGGTTTGGGTTCCGCCAGCGTCATGGCCGCCGGCGCGGGTTCGGACCGGGCCGCGCACGCACCGCAGCTGCTGCAGCCGCCGGAACTCGCGCAGGCGCTGCCGACGCTCGACGGAATGCGCGCGCGCAGACGCGCGCCGAGCCTTTGCGCGAAAGCCGGCGCACCTGAGGATTCGAACAGGTCCGCGATGCGCGCGAGCCCCCTGCCCCAGACCGACGGCAGGTATTTGCGCAACACGCTCGTGGCCGCAGCCGCGACGATCACGGCGACGACGGCGTACTGCAGCGCGAGCGAGGCGTTCATCTCAACTCAACGCCTTGGTTGTCTGGAACGTGATGAACGACGCGGCGTACGCGAGCGCGAACAGATAGCCCGCGGCGATCCAGACATTGCGCCACGAATTCGTCTCGCGGCGGATCACGGCCAGCGTCGACAGGCACAGCGGACCGAGTTCGGCCGCGATCGTGTCGTCGGAACCCGACAGCGCATAGACGGTGCCGAGCGCCGATACCGCGACTTCGCGCGCGGCCAGTCCCGGAATCAGCGCGATGCAGATCTGCCAGTTGAAGCCGATCGGCGCGAACACGACTTCGAGCCATCGGCCGATGCGGCCGGCGAAGCTGTAGTCGATCGCGGGACCCGTCGCGCCTTCCGGCGGCGCCGGGAACGTCGACAGGAACCACAACAGGATCGTCAGCGCGAGGATGATGCCGCCGACGCGCTTGAGAAATATCCACGCGCGCTCCCAGAGGCCGATTGCGAGATCGCGCGGATGCGGCCAGCGATACGACGGCAGTTCGAGCATCAGCGCATGTTCGCTGCGATCGCGGCGCAGCCGTTTCATGACGAACGCGACGGCCAGCGCGCTGACGATGCCGGCGACGTAGAGCCCGAACAGCACGATGCCCTGCAGATTGAAGATGCCGGCGACCGTGCGTTGCGGAATGAACGCGGCGATCAGCAGCGTGTAGACCGGCAGGCGCGCCGAGCAGGTCATCAGCGGCGCGACCATGATCGTGGTCAGCCGGTCGCGCGGATCCTGGATG
>CAMLLF010000672.1 GCA_946480705.1 uncultured Lysobacteraceae bacterium
CGCATTGGTGTTCGTCGAAGTGCGCTACCGCAACGACGACGCCGTGGCCGACGGGCTCGAATCCATCACGCCGGCCAAGCGTCGCCGCCTCGTGCGCGCGGCCGACATGTTCCTCGCCGCGCACCCGTGCTACGCGCAGGCGACATGCCGTTTCGACAGCGTCGCGTTCAGGGGCGGTGTCGACAATCCGACCTGCACCTGGGAACGCGCCGCCTTTGACGCCCACTGAAGAGGACTGCATGAGACCGAACCTTCGCTCCGGACCGAACCTTCTGCGCATGCCGCTGCGCGCGATCGCGCTGGCCGCGCTCGCCGCGCTGCTGTCGGGCTGCGTCGCGGCCGTCGTCGGCGGCACCGCTGCCGGCGTCGGCCACGACCGGCGCAGCTGGACCACGGTCATCAGCGACCGCAACATCCAGGCGTCGGCCTACGACAATTTCAACAAGGACAAGGAGCTCGCGCTCAAGAACAACGTGTCGATCGTCGTCTACAACGGCGTGATGCTGCTGGCCGGCGAAGTGCGCACCGAGGAACTCAAGCATCGCGCCGAGCAGCGCGTGTCCGGCTACGAAGGCGTGCGCCGGCTCGTCAACGAGATCGAAGTCCGCGAGCCCGAGGGTTTCCTGTCGCAGCGTCGCGACAACACGATCACCGCGCACGTGAAGACCGCGCTGCTCGACATCGTCGACATGCCCGGCTTCGACCCGACGCGCGTCAACGTGACGACGGTGCATCGCACCGTGTACCTCATGGGCCTGCTCTCGCACGAGGAAGCCGACCGCGTCACCGAGATCGCGCGCAACGTCGCCGGCGTCGAGAAGGTCGTCCGCGTGCTCGAATACCAGGACTGATCCATGGCGCTCGCGGCGACCCTGCGCGAAACGCTCGCGGCGATCTTCCCCGGCGCGATGAGCGTCGATCCGGGCGAATGCCTGGTCTACGGCTACGACAATTCGCGCCGCCAGGCCCTGCCCGACGCAGTCGTGTTTCCGACCGCGCACGAGCAGGTCGTCGCCCTCGTGCAGGCCTGCCGCGCAGCACGCACGCCGCTGATCGCGCGCGGCCGCGGCACGAATACGACCGGCGCGACCGTGCCGGTGGCCGGCGGCGTCGTCGCGTCGTTCGAACGCATGAACCGCATCCTGCGCATCGACGCGGCGAACCGCTATGCCGTCGTCGAGCCCGGCGTGCTCAACGGCGATCTGCAGGCCGCGCTCAAGCCGTTCGGCTTCTTCTGGCCGCCCGATCCGACCTCGAGCGGGCCGCGCACCGTGAAATACGGCGCGCCGCGCGAGAACACGCTGGGCCTGCAGGCCGTCGCGGGCACCGGCGAAGCCTTCCGCGCCGGCTACTACACGAGCAAGGGTGCGACCGGCTACGACCTTACGCGGCTGCTGATCGGTGCCGAGGGCACGCTCGCGCTGATCACGCAGGCGACGCTGAAACTCACGCCGCTGCCGGCAGCCAGGCGCGTGCTGCGTGCGACCTATGCCGACATCGCGACCGCCGCGGCCGCGGTGTCGCGGATCATGGCCCAGCCGGTCACGCCCTGCGCGCTCGAATTCCTCGACGACGCGGCGCTGCGGCTCGCGCGCCGGCACGGCGGCGACGCCGTACCCGAGGCCGGTGCGATGCTGCTGATCGAGGTCGACGGCGACGTCGACTTTCTGCCGTCCGCGGTCGAGGCCGTCGCGGCGGCGGCGCGCGGCGAGGGACTCGTCGAATGGCGTGCGGCCAACGACGCGACCGAGGTCGATCAGCTCTGGGCCGCGCGCAAGGCGCTGTCGCCGGCGCTGCGCGCGATCGCGCCGATGAAGATCAATGAAGACGTCGTCGTTCCGGTCAGCCGCCTGCCGGAACTCATCACCGGGCTGCGCGCGATTTCGGAAAAGTACGCCATTCCCATTGTCAACTTCGGGCATGCCGGCAACGGCAACATCCACGTCAATCTTTTGTACCGGCCCGAAGATCCGGCGCAGGCCGCTGCCGCGCCCGGCTGCCTCGCGGCGGTGTTCGATCTCGTGCTCGCGCTCGACGGCACGCTGTCGGGCGAGCACGGCATCGGCCTCGTCAAGCGCCAATTCCTGCCGCGCGCGCTCGACCCGGTCACGCTCGAACTCATGCGCCGTATCAAGGCCCAGTTCGACCCCGATGGCATACTCAACCCGGGCAAGCTGCTGCCCGACTAGGAGATCGACGATGCGAGGGACGATCGCGATGCTCGTATTGAGTTTCGGCGCCGCGGCGAATGCCGGCGACGAGGCCGCACGGGCGACTGCCTGGCTCGACCTCGTCGATGCGGCACGCTATACCGAGGCCTGGGACCAGGCCGCGCCGGCGCTGCGCAGCGGCACCGATCGTGCCGCGTGGTCCGAGCGCATCCGCCGCGAACGCCGCAGCGACGGAAAGGTGGTCTGCCGCAAGCTCATCACGGTCGAGAGGTCCGGCGATCCGCCGCGCGTCTTCGCGCTGTTCGCCAGCGAGTTCGACGACGGGCATCGCGTCGGCGAGAAAGTCACGCTGTCGGCCGACGCTGCCGCCGTGCTCGCCTATCGCATCGGCCCGCCAGCGCCCGACCGGGGCGCACCCTGCAGCACCTCCACGACACCGGAGCCGCTGCGATGACGTCGCCCGTGAAAAGGCCCCGCTCCGCATTGGTGCTCGCGCTGCTCGCGTTCCTCGCCGCGTTCCTGCCGCTGTTCGCCGCGACCGTCTACTTCCGCTACCGCGAGGCCGTGCTCGCGACCGAGGCCGAAGCCCTCGAACGGCGCCTCGCGCAGCTCGACGCCGTGCTCGCGCCGATCGGCAGCATCGATCAGCTGCGCGGCCGCATGCTCGCGCGCAGGACGATCGTCGATGTGCTCGGCCGTCCGCAGGCCGGCCTGGAGCCGGCGCTGCCGGGCACGATCTCCGCGAGGCGCAGCGTGCCCCCCGCGCTGCCGTCACTGGTCCACAGCTCATAGCCGCTGCCGTCGTCGGCGCTGAAGAACAGCCTC
>CAMLLF010000673.1 GCA_946480705.1 uncultured Lysobacteraceae bacterium
CTCTATGCGAACTACCCGATCGCGCTCGCGCCGGGCATGGGGCTCAACGCGTACTTCGCCTACAGCGTCGTGCTGGGCATGGGCTTCAGCTGGCAGGCGGCGCTCGGCGCGGTTTTCCTGTCGGGCTGTCTGTTTCTGCTGGTCAGTCTCGTGCGTCTGCGCGAGTGGATCGTCGACGCGATTCCGCATTCGCTGAAGCTCGCGATCTCGGCCGGCATCGGCCTGTTTCTCGCGGTCATCGGCTTCAAGAACGCCGGCCTCATCACAGCGAATCCGGCGACGCTGATCGGCCTGGGCGACCTGCATGCGCCGAGCGTGCTCTACGCCGCGACGGGGCTGCTGCTGATCGTCGCGCTGGAAGCGCGCAAGGTCCGCGGCGGCATCATCATCGGCATTCTCGCGGTGACGCTGGCCGCGGTCGCATTCGGCCACGCGCGCTTCGCCGGCGTGTTCGCGCTGCCGCCGTCGCTCGCGCCGACGCTGCTGCAGCTCGATCTCGCCGCGGCGCTCGACGCCGGTCTCGTCACGGTCGTGCTGACGTTCTTCCTGATCGAACTGTTCGACGCGACCGGCACGCTGATCGGCGTTAGCCACCGCGCCGGACTGCTCGACGCGCAGGGCCGCCTGCCGCGCCTGCGCCGCGCGCTGCTCGCCGACTCGACGGCGATCGCCGCGGGCGCGGCGCTCGGCACGTCGTCGACGACGGCCTATATCGAAAGCGCCGCCGGCACCGCCGTCGGCGGCCGCACCGGATTGACCGCGGTCGTCGTCGCGCTGCTGTTCCTCGCGGCGTTGTTCCTGTCGCCGCTCGCGGCGACCGTGCCGCCGTTCGCCACGGCGCCGGCACTGATCTATGTCGCGATCCTGATGGCGCGCGGACTCGCCGAACTCGACTGGGAAGACCTGACCGAAACCGCGCCGGCGCTGATCTGTGCGCTCGCAATGCCGCTGACATTCTCGATCGCGCACGGCATTGCGTTCGGCTTCATCGCGTATGCCGGCATCAAGCTGCTCGCGGGCCGCCGGCGCGAGATCCCGCCCGCGGTCGCGGTGATCGCGCTCGTGTTCGTTGCGAAATTTGCGTTCGTATAAATAGACGTAGGTTGCGGTTCGCCTGCGGCTCGCCGCAACCTACGACGTTACGCCCCCGGTCCGAACTGGCCGGAGACCGGATCGGAGTCGGCCTGCGCGGCGCGCGGCGCGAACGGCGTCAGCGTGACGCGTGCGTAGAGTTCGTCGCGCAGCGTCAGGACCGGCACGCCGAAGATGATCGTGTCGCCGTCTTCGTCGAGGCGGTTCTGCGAGACCTGCGCGGTGAAGCTGCGCTTGATCGTGCCGGCGGCGGACTTGATGAAGGTCGACGCGATGACGGCGCGGTCGTCGTCGAACAGCGGGTCGTCGCCGCGCAGCACGACCTTCTCCTCGAACACGGTGCCGGCGAGTTCCTCGCGCGGGCTGAAACGCAGCACGTAGCTGACGGTGACTTTGCGGCGCTTGTTGCTGACGATCGGGTCGATCTTCAGGACGACGTTGCTGATGGTGGCCATGGTGCATCTCCGTTTGCGTGAAGGATTCCGGCGGTAACACGGCACCGGCGCCGCGGACCTCGCGATCCACGCATTGCGCGTGTTGTGGAGAATGATGCGAAAGACGCAAAAGATGCGGCACTGCCGGGCGGTACGTCCGCGTACCTGTCTTTCGGCAGGGAAGGCAGGAACCAAAGGCGAGTAGGCAGGAACGAGAGGGGAGGCGGATTTCCCGCGGGTTCCTGCCTGCTCCCCTCTCGTTTCGCCAAAGGCCGGCGTACCGGCCCAAGCCGCTACAATGCGCGGATGATCGTGAATATCGCCGCCTACCATTTCGCCGACGTCGACGCGCCCCAGGCGCTGATCGACCGGCTGCGTCCCCGTGCCGAAACCCTCGCGCTGCGCGGCACCGTGCTCGTCGCGCCCGAGGGCATCAACCTGTTCCTTGCCGGCGGCGAAGCGCAGATCGGGACCTTCCTGGCCGACCTGCGCGCTGATCCGCGCTTCGCCGGCATCGCCGTCAAATACAGCCGCAGCGAGACCGCGCCGTTCGCGCGGCTCAAATTCAAGCTCAAGTCCGAGATCATCACGTTCCGCCGCGACGGCGCCGATCCGCTGCAGGGCCGCGCGCCCGCCGTCGCGCCGGCCGATCTCGCGCGCTGGATCGCGCAGGGCTGCGACGACGCGGGCCGGCGCCTCGTGCTGCTCGACACGCGCAATCGCGAGGAAGTGCGCTTCGGCAGCTTCGCCGGCGCGCTGACGCTGCCGATCGACCGGTTCACCGACCTGCCCGCGGCGATGGCCGGGCACACCGCGGCGCTGGCCGATGCGGCCGTCGTCAGCTTCTGCACCGGCGGCATCCGCTGCGAAAAGGCGGCGCTGTGGCTCTGCGAGAACGGCCTGCCGCAGACCCTGCAGCTCGACGGTGGGATCCTCGGCTACTTCGAGCAGGTCGGCGGCCTCGGCTACGACGGCCATTGCTTCGTGTTCGACGAGCGCGTCGCACTGGCGCCGGACCTGCGTCCGCTCGTCGATGTTCCTGTTCCGGGCTGAATTCCGTTACGGATTGTGGCGGCACAGGGCCGCGTCTAAAGTGCCCGTTCCGGAGACAGGGAATTCAGGGGATATGTTGCGACTGCCGGTGCCACCGCTCGCCAATCCGTCCGAGCCGATTGCCGACACGATCATGGTGGCTGTCTGAGCACGACCGGTCCGGCCCCGCTCGTCGACACGCTGACCCTCGTGGAGACGCCCGAGGGCATCTCGCTGCGCCTGCGCGCGGCCGGCGTGATGCCGCGCGCGGCCGCATGGGCCATCGACTTCGCGCTGCGCCTGGCCGTGATCTGGGTGTTCGGCATCGCCGTCGCGCTGCTCGGCGATCTCGGCATCGCGCTGCACCTGATCCTGCTGTTCGCGCTGTGGCGCACGGTCGAGGACCCTTCGCGCGCCGGGCGCGCCGCGGCGA
>CAMLLF010000674.1 GCA_946480705.1 uncultured Lysobacteraceae bacterium
GATCGTTGTTGAAGCGGTAGTACGCGGAAACGCCGGCGCGACGGTCGCGCACGAGATCGGCTTCCTTGAGCTTGGCCAGATGCGTGGACACGCGCGGCTGGGCGAGGCGCAGCACCGACGACAGCTCCGCCACGGTCAGCTCCTCGCGTTCGAGCAAGGCGAGCAGGCGGACGCGGGTCGGGTCGGAGAGCAGGCGCAACAGAGCCGACGTGGCGGCGAGATCCACTATCTATCCTTTCATCTTGATCAAAAGATGGATGCGCAGCGTAACGACGGCGCCCGCGCGGGTCAATAAAACGGGGTCAGGTTCACTCATGGCCGTAGTTGAACCTGGCCCCGTTTTCGTCGCTATGCTTGCCGGCTATGCCCTCGATCCGACTGTTGATCCCGCTGCTCACAATGCTCGCCGGCGCGGCCGGTGCCGTCGATGACGCCGAGCTCGGCAAGTTCTGGACCCGGGACGCGGCCCAGGTGCCGTATCGCGCGATCCAGACCGGCGCGCCGGCTTCGGGCGAGCGGCTGCCGCTCGTCGTGTTCCTGCACGGCGACGGGCAGGACGGCACCGACAACGAGTCCCAGCTCGCCGGCTACGGCAACGGTTCGCTGCAGCTCGTCGACCAGGCGCGCAAGGCCGGCACGCCGCTCGTCTATCTCGCGCCGCAGACGACCGGCGGCTACTGGCCGCCCGACCGCGTCGCAAGCGCGATCGCCGATGCGATGGCGCGCTGGCCCGTCGATCCGCAGCGCATCGTGCTGACCGGCATTTCCAACGGCGGCACCGGGGTCTGGGATGCGCTCAAGCGCCGCCCGCGCTGCTTCGCCGCGGCCGTGCCGATGTCGGGCATGACCGAGCCTTCGGGGCTGCAGCATATTGAAAAAATCCCGCAGTGGATTTTTCATGGCGAAAAGGACGACGACACCGATGTCGAATCGGGCTACGGCGGAGCCCAGATGGGCTCGCGCGTCGTCGTGCGCGCGCTGCGTGCGTTCGGCGGCAGGCCGGTCTACACCGAATATCCCGGCGAAAAGCACGTGATCTGGTCGCGCGCCTACGCCGAGCCGGGGCTGCTGCCCTGGATGCTGGCGCAGCGCTCGCCGTATCCGGACTGCGATTTCGCCGCCGGCGGCGCGGCGCGATAGCGCTGCCGACGCGTCCAATCACGTTTTCGCACAAGCGCTTGCGCGTGCCCGGGGCACGCGCTGCGGTGCCGGATTTGGCCGGCTGGTCCATCACGGCGTGCGAACCGGTAAAATCCCAGGTTCCTCATCTACGCGCGCTGCGCGCCGGCGACCCCCGGCGCGGACGCGGATTCGCGGCCCAGCAGGAGTTGCCCATGGATTTCCGATTCACCGAAGACCAGCTGTCGATCCAGGCCATCGCGCGCGACTTCGCGCAGAAGCGCATCGCACCCGTCGCGGCCGAGTTCGACCACAAGGGCGAATTCCCGCTGGCCAACATCCAGGAAATGGGCCAGCTCGGTCTCATGGGCATCGAGGTGCCGACCGAATACGGCGGCGCCGGCATGGATTCGATTTCCTACGTGCTCGCCATGATCGAGATCGCCGCGGCCGACTGCGCCCACTCGACGATCATGTCGGTCAACAACACCCTGTATTGCAACGGCCTGCTGAAGTTCGGCACGCACGAACAGAAGCTCGCCTACGTCGCGCCGATCGCCTCGGGCGCGGCGATCGGCGCCTTCGCGCTGACCGAGCCGCAGTCGGGCTCCGACGCCACCGCGATGCGCTGCCGCGCCGCGAAGCAGGCCGACGGCAGCTTCGTCATCAACGGCAAGAAGAGCTGGATCACGTCGGGTCCGGTCGCGAAATACATCCTGCTGTTCGCGATGACCGATCCCGAAAAGGGCGCACGCGGCATCACCGCGTTCATCGTCGATACCGACCGCGCCGGCTTCGGCCGCGGCAAGACCGAGCCGAAGCTCGGCATCCGCGCGTCGGCGACCTGCGAAATCGAATTCGCCGACTACCGCGCCGAGGCGGCCGAAGTCATCGGCCAGGAAGGCGAAGGCTTCAAGATCGCGATGGGCGTGCTCGACGCGGGCCGCATCGGCATCGCCTCCCAGGCCGTCGGCCTCGCCCGCGCCGCGTACGAAGCGACCATTGCCTATTCGCAGGAGCGCAAGGCGTTCGGCCAGTCGATCGGCAGCTTCCAGATGACGCAGGCCAAGATCGCCGACATGAAGTGCAAGCTCGACGCGTCGCATCTGCTGACCCTGCGCGCGGCCTGGGCCAAGCAGCAGGCGCAGGAAAACGGCGGCCGCTTCTCGACCGAAGCCGCGGTGGCCAAGCTCACGGCCTCGGAGTCGGCGATGTGGATCACGCACCAGGCCGTGCAGATTCACGGCGGCATGGGCTATTCCAAGGAAATGCCGCTCGAGCGCTATTTCCGCGATGCGAAGATCACCGAGATCTATGAAGGCACGTCGGAGATCCAGCGCATGGTGATTGCGCGCAACGAGACCGGGCTGCGCTGACGCAGAACGAGCAGGGAGGAGTGGGAAACGAGTCGGAGCCCCCGTGGTCGCCACGCGTTTCCTGCTCCTCTGCACGCCTTTTCTCCGGTCAACAGGAGTCATCGACCTTCATGAAGACCGCGCCTGCCGTGCCTGCCACCGGTCTTCCGCATCGCGAAGCCTTGTTCCTCATCGGCGCCGTCGGCGCGGTCCTCGTCTGGTCCGGCATAGCCCCGCACGACCGCCTGACCTGGTTCATGGAAATCATCTGGGTGCTCGCGGCGATTCCGCTGCTGATCGCGACGCGCGCGCGCTTTCCGCTGACGCGCCTGCTGTACTGGCTGATCGCAATCCATTGCGTGATCCTGATCTACGGCGGCAAGTACACCTATGCGCTGACGCCGCTCGGCGATCTGTGGCGCGACTGGTTCGACCTGACGCGCAACAACTACGACCGGCTCGGTCACTTCGCGCAGGGCTTCATCCCGGCCATCCTGGCACGCGAACTGCTGCTGC
>CAMLLF010000675.1 GCA_946480705.1 uncultured Lysobacteraceae bacterium
CCGAGACTCGCGACGAGATGGCGCGCCGCCGCATCGGCGACGGCCTGGTCGAGCCCGAACGCCTGCGCCGCGGCGCGCAGGCCGCTGCGCCACGATTCGGGCAACGGCAATTCACCGCGCTGCAGGAACCAGTGCAGGCCCGCCGCGTGCGCGCGGACGACGGCCTGGTCCTGTTCGCGCCGCTGCGCATACCACGCCTGCGCGAGCACGCGTGCCGCCGCCGGGACGCGAAGTTCCGCCGCGCCGGCGGCGAGCCGCGCGACGTCGCGCAGGATCGCCGCAGCGTCGGCATCGTGCACGCCGCGCTGATAGTCCTCGCCCGGGCGCCGTTGCGCCTCCTCGGCGACGAGGTCGACGAGCGCCTGTGGATCGGACGCCTGCAGCGCATCGCGCAGCGCGGTGTCGCCGGCCTCCAGGCGATCCCACAACTGCGCCGCGAGAAATTCCGCGCGGTAGACCTGGTCGGTCTCGTTCGGCAGCGCCTGTCCCCAGACCGCGCGGAACGCTTCCGCGCGCGGCTCGGCGAGCCGGTGCCGATAGTCCGTGCCGGTCAGCTGCAGCGACAGGCCGTCGGCGTCGTGCAGCAGCGCGAGATCGAGCGTGCCGCGCTCGATCGTGAAGCGATGCGCGCCGAGCGCGAGCGCCTCGCCGCTCGCACCGAGTTCGGTGCGGTCGCGCAGATCGCGCAGGCCGGCTTCCTTCAGCGCGCGCAGCCGGCCGGCGAGTTCGTCGGCCGCGACCGCCTGGCCGATGCCGCGCAGTTCGGCGAGCTGGCGTTGCGCGCGCTCGACCAGCGTGTCGCCGGCGAAGAACGCATGCAGTTCCTCCGCGGCGGCGATCTTCGCGATGCGCCGCGGCACGCCGTCGAGCACGCGCGCGATCGCCTCCTTCAAGCCCTGGGCGCGTCGCTCGCGCTGGCCGGCGATCTGCTCGCGCCGCGCGGCGAACGCTTCGAGCGCGCTCTCGCGGCGCGAGGTCAGTTCGACGAGGAAATCGGGCTGCTCGCCGAAGCGCGCTTCGAGCTGCTCGATCTGGCTGAGCACCTGTGCCAGCGCGGCGTCGGCGCTTTCCGGCGTATCGCAGCGGCCGATCAGGTTCAGTACCGACTGTTCGAGCACGGTCAGCTGCGCGCCGAATTCGAGTCCCTGCTCCTGCACGAGCAGCGCGTCGCGGCGCGTGCGCAGCACCGCGCGGATCCGGTTGACCTCGGCATAGAGCTGCGAGGTTTCGCCGAGCAGCGACGCGCGCTGCTGCGCGTCGCTGTGCTCGAAGCCGGCAATGAGTTCGGACAGGCCGTCCAGCGATTCGGCGAGCGCATCGAGCTTGTCAGCGATCGGCGCGAGCGCCGCGGTCGTGCGTGACTGTTCGACCGCCGCGGCGCTTTCGGCGAGCCCCTGGCGCAGGCTCGCGAACGCCGCCGGCTCGGCGAAGAATTTCAGCGCGCGCGCACCGATGCGATCGAGTTCCTCGCGCAGCTTCGCATCGAGTGCCGCGATCGCCGCCGCGTCGACGTGCGGCTGCTCGCCGAGCACGGTCAGCTCGCCGCGCTTGCGCTTGAGCTGGCGGATCGCGTCGGTGAAATCGTCGGGCTTCTGCCAGAGCAGGCTCGCCACGCGCGACAGCAGTTCGCCGACGCTGCGGCCCGCGTCGCCGACGAGCTGCCGCGCCGCGGTCTGCGCCTGTTCCAGGCGCTCGTACGCGGTCAGCGCTTCGCGGCCGCTGCGCGCGAGCGTCGCGACTTCGGTGCCGATGTCGCCGGCCTCGGCCTCGGCCAGCCACGGATAGGCGTCGCTGCAGCGCGCCGCGACACGCAGCAGCCGCTCGTAGGCACCGCGGCTGCCGGCGTCTTCGGCGAGCCGGCGCAGTTCGCGCAGATCGGCCAGCGCGCGTACCACGCTCGCGTTGCCCAGCCGGCCCAGCAGGCCGGCCACGCGCGGCTGCGCGCTCGCGTGTTCGTCGAACGCGAACGGCGTGCGCCAGAGTTGCATCGTATGCAGCCGCGAGGCCTGGTCCGGCGCTTCGGGCGTGATCAGCAGGATGCGTCCGTCGACGAAGCGCGCGTAGCCGTTGCCGAGCAGCGGCTGGCTCATGCTGCGTTCGATCAGGTGGTACGACAGCAGCGCATAGGCGCCGGCCTGCGGTTCGTAGAACACGTAGAGCATGTCCTCGCCGCTGGCCGCGCGCACGACGCGCTTGATGCGATACGCCGAAAAATCGTGGCCGAGGTCGGCGAAGCGCTTGAAGTCGCCGGACTCGAGGTAATAGCCGCCCGGAAACACGAGGCCGTGGTCTTCGGGCAGCTGCATGCACGACGCGCCGATCTCGTCGATGCGCGTGACAGTCTTCAGGCGCCTGTTGAACACGAGATAGCGCGTCGTGTCCTCGCGATACGGCCGCACGCGCAGCACGATCAAGCCGCGCAGATCGGCGTAGGCGATCTCGGCATCGGCGAGCGACTGGTTCTTGTCGTCGACGGGTTCGCTGTAGACGCCGAGCCCCGTCTCGGTGTTGTTCTCGACCTTGATCGTGAGATCGCCCGCGACGGTCTCGACGAACACCGTATCGAGCACGTTGACGTGCGGGTGGCGGCCGAGCACGTACTGGTCGCGCGTGACCGGCGTCCATTCGAAGTCGTGGCTCGGCGGCAGCACGTGATCGCGCTCGCCGCGATTGTCGATGTAGCTGATGCGCCCGTCCCGCTCGATCGCGAAACGGAACACGCGCTTGTCGCCGACCTGCGAGCCCGTGCGAAACACGAGCAGCAGCCGCTCGTCGAGCACGCGCAGCTGATCGAGCGTCGTCGACTTGTAGTACGTGAACAGCTCGCGGAAGTCGGCCACGAAACGCGCGTCGGCGAGGAAGGTGCCGTCGAGCGGCACCGGCGCGAGTTCCGCGGTTTCGCCCGTTTCGTCGAGGCGGTACAGGCAGAACACGTCGCCGACGGCGGTGTCCTTTTTCAGTCCGATGAAGACGTTGTAGCC
>CAMLLF010000676.1 GCA_946480705.1 uncultured Lysobacteraceae bacterium
CCGACGATGCGGATGCGCTGCGCGTCGAAGCCGATCCAGCCCTCGCCGGTCGCGGCGACCGCGCGCGATTCGTCGAACCATTCCGGACGCGCGAGATGCACGCGCGCCACCTGCAGTCCTTCGAGCGCCGCGGCCGCCTGCGCGCGCAAGGCGTCCTGCCGCGCATGCCGCCGGCGCGCGCGGCGCAGGTCGAAGAACAGCGGGATCAGGAACACGAGCGCCGCGAGGGGCGCGAACAGCAGGTACTCGAACATCGATCGGCGCGCCCCGGCAACGAGGCGCGCAGCTTAGCGTGCCGCGCCCGCGCATGTCAGCGCGGGCGCGGCGCTGCGGTCAGGCCGCCTTCTTGGCCTGCGCCTCGACGTCCAGCGCCTCGGCGACGGCCGGCCGCGCGGCGACTCGCTCGACGAACTTCGCGATGCCGGGCCACTGATTCAGATCGATGTGGAAATAGCGGCTCCAGCCCAGCACGGTGAACAGATACGCATCGGCCACGCCGAAACGCTCGCCGGTCAGATAGTCCTGCTTCTCCAGCACCGGCGAAATCTCGCCGAAGCGCTGCGCGAGCCGGGCTTTCTGGACTTCCTTGTAGGCATCCGGCGTGTCCGGCTTGAACAGCGGGCTGAACTGCTTGTGGATTTCGGTAGAAATGAAATTCAGCCATTCCTGCAGGCGATAGCGCTCGAAGCTGCCGTTGGCCGGCGCGAGCTGCTTGTCCGGCACGAGATCGGCGAGGTACTGCACGATCGCCGGGCCTTCGGTCAGCACCTGGCCGTTGTCGAGCTGCAGCGCCGGCACGTAGCCCTTCGGATTGACCGTCTTGAAATCGGTGCCGTCGGCGGCCTGCTTCGTGGCGAGATCGACCTTGATCGCTTCGAACGGCAGGCCGAGTTCGCGCAGCACGATGTGCGGGGACAGCGAGCAGGCGCCCGGGGAGAAATACAGTTTCATGCGGTCACTCCTGATGGGGAAAGGAAAACGCCCGGCGTCCCTGAATGCCGCAGCACCGGCGCGTTGGCAGGCAGATGCGGCTGTGCTCCCTTCGATCAAGAGCGATCGTGCGGCTCACGGTGTAAATGCACTGTTTACCTGTGCGTAACGACCGCGACGGACCGCTCAGTCCAGCGCCCAGTCCGCCGCGGCCTCGGCGTGGATGCGGGTCGTGTCGAACGTCGGCACGGTCGTGTCGGCGGCGCCGACGAGCAGGCCGATCTCGGTGCAGCCGAGAATGATGCCCTCGGCGCCGCGCGCGACGAGGTCGGCCATGATCGCGCGGTAGCGCTCGCGCGAATCGTCGCGGATCTCGCCGCGGCACAGTTCCCCGTAGATGATCCGGTGCACGTCGTCGCGCTGCGCCGGCTCCGGCACGAGCGACGCGATCCCATGGGCCTGCAGCCGCGCGCGGTAGAAATCCTGCTCCATCGTGAAGCGTGTGCCGAGCAGGCCGATGCGCCCGATGCCGGCCGCGCGGATGCGCGCCGCGGTCGCATCGGCGATGTGCAGCAGCGGCAGCCCGCTGCCCGCCTCCACCGCCGCAGCCACGTTGTGCATGGTGTTCGTGCAGATGACGATCGCCTGCGCGCCGGCGCGCGCAAGTGCACCGGCCGCCGCGCCGAGCTGCCGCCCGGCTTCGTCCCAGTCGCCCTGCCGCTGCAACTGCTCGATCCCGGCGAAATCGACGCTGTAGAGCGCGAGCCGCGCGGAATGCAGCCCGCCGAGCCGCGCGCGCACGCGCTCGTTGATGATGCGGTAGTAGGGAATCGTCGATTCCCAGCTCATGCCGCCGAGGAGGCCGAGGGTTTTCATAGAGAGTTCCTTCGCAAGTGAGCGCACCATTTTCCATGCCCGCGCGGGCAATGTGGGGCCTTGCGCACGTCAATTGCCTGACTTCATGCTCATGCGCCCGACCAGCGAGCCGACATGGGCCTGTTTTCGACAACGTCACCGCATTCGCTCGACGACTTGCTGGAGTCGATGAAGTCCTACAGCGGCCATGAGCGCGAGCGCGCCGTGCGAATGCTCGCCGACCGCGAAGACATCCGCGCGCTGCCGGCGCTGGTCGGGCGCGCCAATGACTGGGTGCCGCAGGTGCGCGAGGCGGCGGCCGACGCGATCACGCGGCTGCTCGTGCCGCGCAACGCCACGACCTTCGTCGACGCGCTGCCGTCGATCATGGCCTTGCGCACGGGACGTCGTGCGGATCATTCGGCCCTGACCGACGCGATCGAGCGCTTTCTGCAGGCCCGCGCATCCGCCGACGCCATCATGGCCGGACTGCGCGGTGCGCGAACCGACATCGCCTGGTTCTGCGTACCGATCGCAGCGGCCAATCCCGCGCTCGATGCATCGAGCGTCGTTCGTGCCGTCCTCGCCTGCTCCGATGCGCGCGTGCGCGTCCGCGCCGTGCCGCTGCTCGAACGACTCGACGGCGAGGCGCGCCGCGAATTGATCGCACGCGCGCTGCGCGATCCCTGCCCGCCGCTGCGCCGCGCCGCGCTCGTTCTGAAGCTTCGCGAGAACGGCGAGTCGGAGGTCGACGCAACCCTGTTGTTCGACCGACACGCATCGGTCCGCGGCATCGTCGCCGAGCGGCTCCGGCACAATGGCACCGACGTCGTTGCGATCTACCGGCGCGCGGCCGACAGCGACGCATCACCGCATCGCCGCGCCGTCGCGATCGCGGCACTCGGCAGTTACGGCCAGACCCAGGACCTGCCGCTGCTGTCCGCTGCGCTGCTCGATGCACTGCCGTCGCTGCGACGCCCCGCACTGGTCGCTTACGCCCGGATCCGCGGCGTGCACGCGCGCGACGTCGTGATTGCAGCACTCGGCGATCCGTCGCCTGCCGTCGCCAAGACCGCCGCGCAGCTGTGTCGCCAGCTCGCCTTGTCGCCGACGGTGCGCGAGCTGGCGCGATTCATCGAATCGGCGGGCAGCGAACGCGACCGCCTGGCCGTGATTGCCGGAGCTGTAAG
>CAMLLF010000677.1 GCA_946480705.1 uncultured Lysobacteraceae bacterium
GCCGCGATTCGATCGAATGCCGCAGTAACGACTATCGCTACAACCGCTGCGACACGAACTGGCGCGACGCGCGTCTCGTTCGCCAGCTGTCGGGCAGCCATTGCGTCCGCGGCCAGACCTGGGGCGTGGATCGCCGCGGCAACGTGTGGGTCGATCGCGGCTGTGCCGGCGTGTTCGTCGAAGCCGGCGGCGGCGGTGGAGGCGGTGGTGGCCACGGCGGCGGCGGTGGCTGGCGACCGGGTCCGGGTTGGGATACCGACATCAGCTTCGTCTGCGAAAGCCGCGACTTCCGCTACAACTTGTGTCAGGTCGACATCGGCCGCGGCGGCAACGTCCGCATCGCGCGCCAGATCTCGAACACGCGCTGCATCGAAGGCCGCAGCTGGGGCTACAACCGCGCCGGCGTCTGGGTTTCCGACGGTTGCGCCGCGCAGTTCGTCGTCGAGCGCCGCTGGCGCGACTGATTCTTCCGCAAGTTTCACGACCGCCTTCCCCAGCCGGGACGGCGGTCTTTTTTTCGGGCGCCGCCGGCCGCCGGCCGCCGTGCCGAAGACCGCGGCCCGTGCCGCAACGTTGTTTGCAGCGCAGCAAAATCCTCCGTAGGATTCCGGCCTTTCCGCCTGCATCAGGCGGTATCCCGCTTCCGGAGCCTTGAGCAATGCGCAGCCACTATTGCGGTCTCGTCGACGAGGCCCTGACCGGTCAGACCGTCACCCTCTGCGGATGGGCGGACAGCCGGCGCGATCATGGCGGCGTCATCTTCATCGATCTGCGTGATCACGAGGGCATCGTCCAGGCCGTGATCGAGCCCGAGAACGCCGCCGCGTTCAAACTGGCCGAGGGCGTGCGCTACGAATTCTGCCTGCGTATTTCCGGCACGGTGCGACCGCGTCCGCAGAGCCAGATCAACGAACGTCTGCGCACCGGCCGGATCGAAGTCGTCGTCGACACGCTCGAAGTGCTCAACGCCGCAGCGCCGCTGCCGTTCATGCTCGACGACAACGTCGGCGAGGACGCGCGCCTGCGCTACCGCTATCTCGATATCCGCCGCCCCGACATGCAGCGCAAGCTGCGCATGCGCACGCGCCTCGTCTCGGCGCTGCGCCATTACCTGGACGGCAAGGGCTTCCAGGACATCGAAACCCCGATTCTCACGAAGGCCACGCCCGAAGGCGCGCGCGACTACCTCGTGCCGAGCCGCGTGCATCCCGGCGAATTCTTCGCGCTGCCGCAGTCGCCGCAGCTGTTCAAGCAGCTGCTCATGATGGCCGGCATGGACCGCTACTACCAGATCGCGCGCTGCTTCCGCGACGAAGACCTGCGCGCCGACCGCCAGCCGGAATTCACGCAGCTCGACATGGAGTTCGCCTTCGTCGGCGAGCGCGACGTGCAGGATTTCGTCGAAGGCATGATCCGCACGATCTTCAAGCAGGTCGTCGACGTCGATCTCGATGCGGAATTCCCGCGCATGACCTATGCCGAAGCGATGCGCCGCTACGGTTCCGACAAGCCCGACCTGCGCATCGATCTCGAACTCGTCGACGTCGCCGACGCGGTCAAGTCCTGCGACTTCAAGGTGTTCTCCGGACCGGCCAGCGATCCGGGCGGCCGCGTTGCCGCGCTGCGCGTACCGGGCGGTGCCGAGCTCACGCGCAAGCAGCTCGACGACTACGGTCTCTATGTACAGAAATACGGCGCGAAGGGACTGGCCTGGATCCGCATCGACGACATTGCCAAGGGCCTCGACGGCCTGACGTCGCCGATCGTGAAATTCCTCGGCGAAGACGTGGTCAAGGCAATCTTCGCCGCCGTCGGCGCGCAGACCGGCGACGTGATCTTCTTCGGCGCCGGCCCGTACAAGATCGTCAGCGATTTCCTCGGCGCGCTGCGCCTTAAGGTGGGCCGCGATCTCGGCCGCGTCGCCGACGGCTGGCGTCCGCTCTGGGTCGTCGACTTCCCGATGTTCGAGTACGACTACGACGCGAAGCGCTACGTCGCGCTGCATCATCCGTTCACGGCGCCGAAGATCGACGACGTCGCCGACCTGCGCACGAATGCGGTCAACTCGGTGTCGCGCGGCTACGACATGGTGCTCAACGGCAACGAGATCGGCGGCGGCTCGATCCGCATCCATCGTTCCGACATGCAGAGCGCGGTGTTCGACCTGCTCGGCATCGGCGCGGAAGAAGCCGAGGCCAAGTTCGGCTTCCTGCTCGACGCACTGAAGTACGGCGCGCCGCCGCACGGCGGCATCGCGTTCGGCATCGACCGCATCGCCGCGCTGATGGCCGGCACCGAGTCGATCCGCGACGTGATCGCGTTCCCGAAGACGGCGAGCGCGCAGTGCCTGCTGACCTCGGCGCCGTCGAGCATTCCCGAGGCGCAGTTGCAGGAACTGCACGTCCGCGTCGTCAAGCCGGTCAAGGGCTGATCGGCCGCCGCCGCGGCTTGCCCCGGCGGCTCGTGTACGCGCAGGATTCAGGCATGAAGGACGAGGCAGTCATCCTGATTCACGGCGTCTGGATGCGCGCATTCAGCCTGCTGCTGTTGCGCAGGCGCCTGCGCGAAGCGGGCTTCGTCACCGAACTGTTCGACTACGCGAGCGTGTTCGGCCGCGACGAACACAGCCTCGAACGGCTCGGCCGCCGCATCCGCGCGCTGCATCCGCGCCGCGTGCATCTGGTCGGCCATAGCCTCGGCGGCCTCGTCGCCGTGCGCGCACTGCATCGACTGTCGACCGTACTCGACGGCCGCGTGGTCTGCCTCGGTTCGCCGCTCAACGGCAGCACGGTCGCGCGTCGCGTGCCGAAGCTGCTGGGCTGCAGCACTGACGTTCTTTGCAGCGGACTGCCCGAGCACGTGTCGCCGGTCGAGGTCGGCGTCATCGCGGGCACGCAGGCGCTCGGTATCGGCCAGCTCATGGGCGCCTTCGACGGACCGAACGACGGCACCGTCGC
>CAMLLF010000678.1 GCA_946480705.1 uncultured Lysobacteraceae bacterium
ATGGTGCGCCTGCTCGAACTCGGCACGCGCCCGGTCACGCTGCTCGACGGCGACATCGTGCGCAAGCACCTGTCATCGGAACTCGGCTTCTCGCGCGAGCACCGCAACCTCAACGTACAACGCATCGGCTTCGTCGCGAGCGAAATCACGAAAAACGGCGGCATCGCGATCTGTGCACCGATCGCACCCTATGCCGCCGCGCGCAGCGAAGTGCGCGAGATGATTTCGCACTACGGCCTGTTCATCGAAACCCATATCGCGACGCCGATCGATGTCTGCGAACAGCGCGACCGCAAGGGCCTCTACGCGCTCGCCCGCGCCGGCAAGATCAAGGAATTCACCGGCATCAGCGATCCCTACGAAGTGCCCGAGGCGCCGGAGCTGCGCATCGACACGAGTGAGATGCAGCCCGACGAGGCGGTGCAGCGCATCGTGCTGAAGCTTGAAAGTCTCGGCCTGATCCGTCCGCGCGACTGATCGGAAAACGCGTGAATACAAGCGAGTGAACAAGAGTGAGGAAAGCGTCGAGGCGCGCGGCGCACCGGCTCGTTTCTCACTCCTCCCACTCTTTCCTGCTACTTCGCCGCGATAGCCTTCTCGATCGCAGCGACGAGCTCGGCATCGTCGGGCTTCACCTTGCTCGAGAAATCCGCGACGACCTTGCCGTCGCGGCCGACGAGGTACTTGTAGAAATTCCAGCTCGGATAGCGACCGCCGCTCGCGGCGGCGAGCCGCGCGTAAAGCGGCGTGGCCTCTTCTTTCGTGACGTGCACTTTCTCGAACATGGGAAACTTCA
This sequence comes from uncultured Lysobacteraceae bacterium, assembly GCA_946480705.1. Next base: position 797 of record CAMLLF010000678.1, read on the forward strand.
CGCCATAGGTCAATGTGCAGAATTCCTGGATCTCCTTCTCCGAGCCCGGCTCCTGCTGCTTGAAGTCGTTCGACGGAAAGCCGAGCACGGCGAAGCCCCGCTCCGCGTATTTCGCATGGAGCTGTTCGAGGCCTTCGTACTGCGGCGTGAAGCCGCATTTGCTCGCCGTGTTCACGATGAGCAGCACCTTGCCGTCGTACTTCTCGCACAGCGAGACCTTTTCCTTGCCGGCCAGCGGCCGGTAGTCGCTCGCGAGCAGGTCGCTGCAGGCCCAGGCCGGTGCGACGGCGGCAAAAGCGAGCAGCAGAGCGGGGAATAGCAGACGCATCACGGTTCTCCAGACAGGGAAAGCCTCGCGAGCATACTCCGTGGACCGCGCTAAGTTACCGTTTCTTTTAAAGATTCTCGATGCAATGCGAAGAACTTGACAGCAGGTCGCAAAAATCGCTTGACCCTCCTCGATATGGTGTTATAGTTCACTACAACACCACCCAAGCCGAGCACCACGAAGGAACCGCCATGAAAGTCAGCGCCGTCGTTACCGTCCTGATCGCTTCCTTTACGTTTGTGGCTGGCGCTGCCATCGAACGCGCCGCCCGCGAATCCGAAATTCCTGCCGCGGCGCCCGCACGCGCCGCGGTTCAAAAGGTCGCGCCGGAGCGCGTGGCCACGCTGGTCGTCCTGCCGGAAGTCACGGTCCGCCCGAGTGCCGAAGATCTCGCGCTGGCCTACGCCGAGCCGGTCGCCGACGCCGAAGATACCGCCGACGCGGTACCGAATTCCCCGGTGCGCACGCGGGCCGGAGCCGGCAGAGGCGCTTTTGACATGCCCTACTATTCGTTCGGCAAAGTGCTGCCGCAGGTGAGCCAGGACTGATCCCATGACCATCACATGGAACGACAACACCCCGATCTATCTCCAGCTGCGCGATCGCGTCGTGGCGATGATCCTGGACGGGGTACTCAATGAAGGGGACGCCCTCCCTTCGGTACGCCAGGTCGCCGCGGATTTCCAGCTGAATCCGATCACGGTGTCGAAGGCGTACCAGGAGCTGGTGGATGAACAACTGGTCGAAAAACGACGGGGACTCGGCATGTACGTCAACGAAGGGGCGCGCGATGCGCTGCTCAAGAACGAGCGGGAACGCTTTCTGCGTGAGGAATGGCCGGCGCTGTATGCGCGGCTGAAGCGACTGGGGCTCGATGTGGAAAAACTGGTACAGGACAGCCGCGATCTGGAAGGAGCGTCGTCATGAGTGCAGTGGTACAGGCACGCAACCTCAGCAAGCGTTTCGGATCGACCGCCGCGCTGGACGACGTGAGCTTCTCGATCGACGCCGGTCGCATCGTCGGGCTGATCGGCCCGAACGGCGCCGGCAAGACCACGGCACTCAAGGCCATGCTCGGCCTCACGGATTTCCAGGGCGAGCTGTCGGTGCTCGGGCTCGATCCGCGCAAGCAGCGTCATGAACTCATGCAGCACGTCTGCTTCATCGCCGACGTCGCCGTGCTGCCGCGCTGGCTGCGTGTCAGCGAAGCGATCGACTTCGTCGCCGGCGTGCATCCGCGCTTCTCGCGCGAAAAGTGCGAACATTTTCTCTCGCGCACCAAGCTCAAGCCGCGCATGCGCGTTCGCGAAATGTCCAAGGGCATGATCGTGCAGCTGCATCTTGCGCTGGTCATGGCGATCGACGCGCGCCTGCTCGTCCTCGACGAACCGACGCTCGGGCTCGACATCCTGTATCGCAAAGACTTCTACCAGAGCCTGCTCAACGACTATTTCGACGAGCAGAAGACCATCGTCATCACGACGCATCAGGTCGAGGAAATCGAGCACATCCTGACCGATCTCATGTTCATCCGCGACGGCAAGGTCGTGCTCGACGCGAGCATGGACGCCGTCGCCGACCGCTTCACCGAAGTCATGGTCAACCCCGACAAGGCCGCCGCCGCCCGCGCGATGCAGCCGCTCGGCGAACGCCAGATCTTCGGCAAGTCCATCTTCCTGTTCGACGGCACCGAAAAGCCGCGCCTGGCCGAACTCGGCGAGACCCGCCAGCCCAGCATCGCCGATCTGTTCGTGGCCACCATGAAAGGAACCTACGCATGAACACGTTCACCTGGCTGCTCAAGCGCGAGTACTGGGAAC
>CAMLLF010000679.1 GCA_946480705.1 uncultured Lysobacteraceae bacterium
TGACCGAAGCCGCCGTGCAGGAACATCGAACTGAACAGGCGCGCCGGCGAGATTTCGGAATTGCGCAGCAGATGGCGCTGCGTGAATTGCTGCTGCCAGAGCCGGTCGAACGCGTCGCGCTGCGCCTTCCAGTCGGCGTGGCGCGGATCCTGCGGCGTGAGGATCTGGTCGGTCTGCAGCGCGCGCACGAACGCCGCGTCGGACTGCACGATCTGCGCGGTCAGCGACGGCGGCGGACCGCCTTCGAGCCGGTCGAGCCATTCCTGGCGCCGCTCGTCGGGATGCGTCTGCAGCCATTCGCGATACAGCGGCAATTCGATGCGCGCGAGGCCGGTCTCGGCGTAGTACGCGGTCGCGCGGCGCTCGGCCGCGCCGTCGCCGCTCTGCAGGAACAGGAACACGAACAGGTTGACGACGACGAGCGCCATCGTCGCGAACGGAAAATTGGCCCGGTTCAACGGGCGATGCAGCGGCACGATCAACACGGAACGACTCCCCTGAAAGTCATCTCCGAGTCCGGCGCATGACTGCGCCGCGGCAACGCCGACGTGTTCGACGGCTCCCCGGACGCCGTGATTCTACGAATTTCGGCGCCGCCTGCGGCGGCTCCGCTTGCGCCGGACGGCGCATTTCCGAATAGTTCCGACGATCGACACTGACCTGAATCCGCCATGGGACGCTGGCGCCCGCCGCAAGCCGCTTCGACCGCACTGATCACGCGCACCGGCCACGACCGGCTCAAGGCCGAACTCGACCATCTCTGGCGCGAGCGCCGCCCCGAGGTCGTGCGCGCGCTGGCCGCCGCGGCAGCGGAAGGCGACCGCTCGGAGAACGCCGAGTACACCTATCGCAAAAAGCAGCTCGGCGAGATCGACCGCCGCGTGCGCTATCTCGGCAAGCGGCTCGAATCGCTGAAGATCGCACCCGAGGCGCCGACCGACCGCGGCGCGATCTATTTCGGCGCCTGGATCACGCTCGAAGACGAGCGCGGCAACGAACAGCGCTATCGCATCGTCGGCCCCGACGAAACCGACGCGGCGCTCAGCTGGATCAGCATCGATTCGCCGCTCGCGCGCGCCGCGCTGAAAAAACGCGTCGACGACGAATTCGCCGCCGAGCTGCCCGGCGGCCGCGCGATCTTCGTCGTCGTGGATATCCGCTACGGCGAGGCGTGAGCGCTCACCGGTTCTTAGCCGGCGAATACACCGCGACGTCGGGTTGAGCACAGCGAAGCCCAACACCAGACCGCCCGACCTACGCGACGCGCAATGGCTCGGGATATATGCGACCCGCACGCAGCGGCCGGAAGCATTCCGCTTCGGCATAGAACGCCGCCGAGTCGTTCGCGGGATTCCAGCCCGGAATCCCTGAAATCGGCAGCGCACGCAGTTCCTGCGGATCGGTCAGGATGGAACCGTTGTCGATCGCACGCGCCACCGTTGTCATGGCATCGCCGTCGTCCGGCCCGGCGACGACCGCGATCGCCTTGCCGGTGATGAGCTTGCCGGGCACGAGCGCCATTTCGAGCAAGGCGTGGCCGAAGACTTCGGCGCGGATGGTGCCGTCGCACCAGGCCTCGCGCGCCTCCCAGAACAAGGCGCGCCAGTCGTGCGCGTCCCAGCGCGCGAGCAGCTCGCGATCGCGCAGCACGACGATGACGCCGCCTTCGTCGAAGTGCGTCAGCGCGCACTGCGCGCGGCTGCGCTGCTTGTCGCCCATGAGCGCGATCTCGGCGACCTGGCGCCGGTTCAACGCCGCCTTGAGCGGCGTGAAGCGGCGCCAGACCAGCGCATTGAAGAAGTCGTGCCAGTTGTCCGCGCGCGTCGCGATCTCGGCACGCGCATGAATGCGTGTTTCATAGTGCAGGCCGTCGGCGAGCAGCTGCGGCGTCTGCTCGACGAAACGCCAGCCTGCATCCCAGTCGCGATTGAGCTCGGCGACGCTCGGAAACCGCGCCGCGGCAATCCAGTCGCCGACCGCGTTCCAGGCCGCGAGCGGCGGATGCCGCAGCACGGCGCGGTCGAAGACCTCGCGGCTCGGTGCGACGAAACGCATGCCGCGACGCTCAGTCCGGCAGGCGTGCGAACAGGTCGTGCTGGTCGGCGTGGATCACATCCACGTCGACGAACTGGCCGGGCCGGAGCTTCTGGCCGTTGTCGACATGGACGACGCCGTCGATCTCGGGCGCGTCGGCCGCCGAGCGCGCGACCGCACCGTCGGCGTCGACCTGATCGACGAGCACCGTGATGCGCCGGCCGATCTTGCGATCGAGCCGCTCGGCGCTGATCTCGGCCTGCACTTCCATGAAGCGCTCGAGGCGTTCTTCCTTGATCTCGTCGGGCACCGGATCGGGCAGGTCGTTGGCCCTGGCGCCTTCGACCGGCGAATAGGCGAACGCGCCGACGCGGTCAAGCTGCGCTTCGCGCAGGAAATCCAGCAGTTCCTCGAACTCGGCGTCGGTCTCGCCGGGGAAGCCGACGATGAAGGTCGAGCGGATCGTCAGATCGGGGCAGATCGCGCGCCAGGCCTTCACGCGCGCGAGCACCTTGTCGACGGCGCCCGGGCGTTTCATGAGCCTGAGGATCCGTGGACTCGCATGCTGGAACGGAATGTCGAGGTACGGCAGCAGCTTGCCCTGCGCCATCAGCGGCACGATCTCGTCGACGTGAGGATACGGATAGACGTAGTGCAGGCGCGTCCAGGCGCCGAGTTCCGACAGTCCTTCGCAGAGTTCGGTCATGCGCGTGCGGTAGGACCTGCCGCGCCATTCGCGCTCGGCGTATTTCAGATCGACGCCGTAGGCGCTCGTGTCCTGCGAGATCACGAGCAGTTCCTTCACGCCGCCCTTGACGAGCTTTTCGGCTTCCATCAGCACCTGATCGACCGGCCGCGACACGAGGTCGCCGCGCATCGACGGGATGATGCAGAACGAACAGCGGT
>CAMLLF010000680.1 GCA_946480705.1 uncultured Lysobacteraceae bacterium
GAACATCTGCAAGACGCCCGGCGCGACGAAAGGCTGCTACACGCCGACGACGAATCCCGCGGTCGAGACCGCGCTCGCGATCAAGGGGCAGCTCGACGAGGACCTCGCGCTCTATGCGATCGGCTACTTCCAGGGCAAGGTGCTCAAGGCGAACCACGGACTCGGCAACCAGCTGCTGCTGAAGGCTGCGCAGATCTATGCGCAGCACGGCTACACGCTCGCGCAGGAAGGCGCGGCGGCGCTCGACCTCATGCTGATGTACGTCGCCGCGCTCGACAGCGCCGAAAAGCGCGCGGCATTTCCGGTCAGCGTCGCGCTGATCGCCTACGACGCGGCGAGCGACGACTACACGAAGACGATAGATGCGGCGAAGGCCGTGCGCGACGCGCTCGCCGTCGCGCCGAACCCGCTGCTCGACGTCGCCGCGGTCAAGACCTTCGCCGACGGCTCGACGCAGGGCTACACGGCCTACATGAACGAGCCGTACCTGAAGCTGTTTCCACCGTTCACCGACCGCGCGCTGTTCCGCAAGCAGCCCTACCTCGGCCTGCCCGACGTCGACGAGCCGACGATGGCGCAGCGCCTCGGCGCCGCGCACGAGGCGGGCTTTCCGATGCTGATCCACCAGAACGGCGATGCGGCGACGGCCGACGCCGTCGCCGCGCTCGCGACCTCGGCGCCGCCCGCGGGCAAGCGCGACGTCGTCATCCACGCACCGATGATCGACGCGGCGCAGCTGGCCGCGCTGAATCCGCAGCAGGTCGCGATCAGTTTTCTGATGCCCAATGTGTATTTCTACGGTCTTCCCGAATGCCAGCAGGTGCTCGGTCCGGGCAACAGCCTGAACATGTATCCGATTGCGTCGGCCGCGAAGGCCGGACTCACGACGACGCTGCACACCGACAGCCCGGTCACGCCGCCGGCCCCGCTGTTCGCGATCTGGGCCGCCGCCACGCGCCAGGCGCAGCAGCCGTCGTGGTATCCGAACCTCGACGCGAAGAACTGCCCGGTCACGATGTCCTCGGACGGCGGCCTCGGGCCGCAGGCCGTCAGCATCCTGCAGGGCGTGCAGGCCTACACCGTCAATGCCGCGTGGCAGTACGGCCAGGAGGCCGACCGCGGCACGCTCGAAGTCGGCAAGTTCGCCGACATCGTCATGCTGTCGGCGAATCCGCTGGACCTGGAAAGCACGCCCGACCGGCTGCGCGACGTGCGGATCCTCGGCACGTACAGCCAGGGGCGGCAGTTCCTGAATCCGGCACCGGAGCGGAATTGGCCGGATTGAGGGCTGCCTGATTTTGGAGCTGCGGCGGAAACCCATCCCCGCCCATGTCCTCCCCTGCAAGGGCAGAGGACATGGGCAGAGACGGATCAAGCCCATAGCCACCAAAAAAATCTTCGCCATCGTGATCCCTCGTCGTTCCGGACTGCGTACGCCCCAGCAAGTCCTATCTGAGAGGCTCACCATGAAGACGTCGATCCTGCTGTCCGCCCTGCTGCTTGCCCTGGCCGCGAACACGGCGTCGGCCCAGGCCGCACCGGGAAGTTCCCCGCTGGAATACACCTACCGCATCGACAGCGTGGCCGGTGCCGGCTACCGCGCGACGCTGACGGCGTTCCACGGCCCGTTTCAGTACCGCGACATGCCGATGACGCCGCAGGGCTGCGGCGCGAGCGCAGGGTCGCCGGTCTCCAGCGCGGCCGAACTCATCGTGTTCGTGCAGCCGACCGGGCCGATCCACGCGAAATTCCGCGCGCCGTCGACGAGCGGCGGCGGCTGCGAGTTCGTGACGGAATTCGACCTCAAGGCCGAAGACCGTCCGCCGTCGACGCAGGAAGTCGACCCGGAAATGCCGGGCCAGGGCCAGAAGCCGCGCATGAAGGAAGTGCCCGAGATCCTCGATCTCAGCGCCGCCGACCCGGTGCGGATCGGCCGCACGATGACGCAGTGGGGCGGTGTGGCCGTCATCCCGGCCTCGCAGGCCGTTCTTCGTCGCAACGGCACCTGCTATTTCCCGTACAGCTATCTCAGCATCAACGCCGGCCCGGGCCATGCCGAGGGTTCTTCGAACGCGCTGACGCTCGGCGCGCCGGACGGCCCGCTGCTCGCGCTCGACGACCTGGCCGCGCAGCTGCCGATGTCGGCGGCGACGGTCAGCGGCCGCATCGGCCTGCCGTCGGGCCTGTCGCTCGTCGTGCTTGAAATCGACGCGCCGGGCTACGTGCCCGAGACCAGCGCGTACAACAACGTCCGCCGCGTGATGGTCGATGTGACGGGTAGTTGCTACTGAAGCGGGCTGGCTGGCCGACAGTGCCCAGGCACTGTCGGGCGAGAAATGAGTAATCGGGAGTGAGAAACGAGTAAGGACGCCCTGCTCGTTGCTCACTCCTCTCGCCCGTTCGTGACGTTGGAGAGCCACGGGTGAGCCGCAGGCGAACCCCAGCAACGCGGCAGTCGCCTCCGCCGAACGCCGGGCGGAGGAACAGCGACGCGAACGCTCGGAACGACGCCGCTCCGCCGGCACGGATTCTTCGCAGCCGAACCACCGCGATGCCGGGGTTCGCCTGCGGCTCGCTCCAGCCTACGTGCGACGCATGATCCCTGACGACGGCGAACTTCGTACGTGCCGGTAACCCCGAACGGAGGAAGCTGCCATGAAGTCGTCGACCCTGTTGTCCGCTCTGATGCTCGCCCTCGCCGCGAACGCCGCGACGGCGCAGACCGCGCCCGGAAGTTCCGCGAATCCGGATTACAGCTACCGGATCGACCGCGACGCGGCCGGCGCCTATCTCGTCACGCTCACGAGCTTCCACGGACCGTTCCACTATCGCGACATGGCGCTGACGCCGCAGGGTTGCGGCACGAGCCCGGGGACGCCGATCTCGGGCGCTGCCGAACTCTGGCTGTTCCCGCAGCCGACCGGTGTGCTCAGCGCGGA
>CAMLLF010000681.1 GCA_946480705.1 uncultured Lysobacteraceae bacterium
CCAGCGACTCACCGAGTACCTGAAGGCGCCCAACATGCCGTTCCACCTGTGGCTGCGGCACCTGGCCCAGGACCGGATCATCGACACCCACATGGAGCCCGTCGGCATCACCGCCGCGCAACAGCACTTCGCCGAGTGCGACGTCGGTGCGGCCTTTCCAGTTGGCCGGTGCATCGGCGGCGAACAGCGACTGCGATTCATCGAGCGCGCGGCGCGCCGCATCGATGTCGCCGGCGAGCAGCCGTTGCTGGCCCTGCAGGCGCAGCGCGCGGGCAACGCTGTTGCCGGCGGGATTTTCCGCACGCCGCGCGACATCGACCGCATCCGCGCAGACCGCCGCGGCCTGCGCCGAACCGAGCGCGAGTTCCGCCGTGCACGCCTGCTGCGCGCCTTGCACGTGCGCCGCGCGCGGCTTGCCGCCGACGCTCGCAAACACGCGCATCGCGTCGCGCAGATGCTGCTGTGCGTCGGCGAGCCGACCGGCCATGAGTTCGGCCGAGCCGAGTCCGGTCAGCGCGCCCGCGCTGCGTGCGGACTGTGCGCCGCCGCGCGCGACACGTGCTGCGTACACGCGCTGATACGCGGCGATCGCCTGTTCGAAATCGCCGACGCCTTCCAGCGCGAAACCGAGATTGGCATAGCCGCCGGCCGCCTCGTCGCCGTCGTCGCCGTACAGCGCGATGCGTGCCTGCAGCGCAACGCGCTCGTGCGCCAGCGCCGCCTGCGGATCGCCGCTGTCGTTGGCCAGCAGCGCGAGCCCGTCGTTCAGCCGTATCCACGAATCGTTCGCGAGGCCGGCCGCGCGCAGGCGCCGCTCGGCGTCGAGCAGCACGGGTCTGGCGTTCGTGTAGTCGGCCTGCCGCAGCAGCGCAAGGCCGCGGCTCACGGCGGCTTCCATGGCCAGCGGATGGCCGCGGCCGAGTTCGGTATCGGCGAGCGCGCTCGCGCGCTCGTTCAACGTCCGCAGCTGTTCGCGTTCGTTGAGATAGTCGTAGACGCGACCGAACAGCAGGAGCAGGTCCACTTTTTCCACCGCACCGAGTCCCGGCGTCTCGTCGATGCGTGCGATGCCCTTGCCGAGGAGTTCCGTCAGCGACGGCTGGCGGCCCTCGGCGATGCCATCGCGCAGCGGCGCGAACAGTCCTTCGACGAACGCACTGACACTGTTCGCGCGCCGCGCTTCCTGCCGTGCGATGCGCATCTGCCACAGCGCGACGCCGAGCGCGCCGATCAGCGCCGCGACGAACACGACCGCCGCGGCGACGCCGACGCGATGCCGCATGATGAACTTGCGCGCGCGATACATCCGCGACGGTGCGCGCGCCGCGATCGGTTCGTTGCGCAGGAAGCGCTCGATGTCGTCGGCGAAATGCCGCGCCGAGGCGTAGCGCCGCTGGGCGTCCGCAGCGAGCGCCGTGCGCAGCACGGTCACGAGATCGGTGTCGAGCGCGCGCCAGCGCTGCTTCACCGAGACGTCCTGCACGGTGTCGCGCGGCAGCGCACCGTCCGCGTCCAGACGCAGACCGAGCAGCAGTTCGGAGGCGATGACGCCGAGCGCATAAACGTCGATCGCCGTCGTCACCGCGCCGCGGCGGAACTGTTCCGGGGCGGCGTAGGCCGGCGTCAGTGCGATGTGGTGGGTCTGCGTCTCGCCGTCCTCGGTATCGCCGAGCAGCTTCGCGATGCCGAAGTCGAGCACCTTGATCTGGCCGTCGGCGGTCACGAGCACGTTCGACGGCTTGAGGTCGCGATGCACGATCAGCAGCCGATGCGCCGCATCGACCGCATGCCCGAGCTGCGCGAGCAGGCGCAGCCGCGCCGCGCGATCGAGCGCATGCCGCTCGGCGTATTCCGTGATGCCGACGCCGTCGACGAGTTCCATCGCGATGTAGGGAATGCCCGCTTCGCTGATGCCCGCGTCGATCAGGTGCGCGACGTTCGGATGCGACAGCTGCGCGAGGATCGCCTGCTCGCGCCGGAAGCGCCGCTGCGCTTCGGCCGAGAACAGGCCGGTGCGCAACAGCTTGAGCGCGGCCGGCTGCAGCGCGGCGCCGACGCGGCGTTCGGCGCGGAATACGACCGACGAGCCGCCCTGGCCGAGCACCGTCAGCAATCGAAAACCGCCGATGTGGCTGCCGATCAGCGCGTCCGCGTCGCCGGCCGGCATCTCGAGTTCGTCCGCCCAGGCGGCCGCGGAATGCGCGAATACGCCGTCATCGTCGTCGCGGGCGTCGGCCGCGAGCATCGATTCGATGAGGCGTCGCGTCTCTGCGCCGATGCCGTGTTCGTTGAGAAATACGTCGCGCGCGATCGCGTCGAGTTCGGCGCAGCGTTCGAACAGCTCGCGCAGCTGCGAGGCGCTGGTTGTCGTGCGGTCGGCGCGGTCGGAGTTCATGCCGCGGGGAAACGACGTTCGACAGCCGCCGGCGACATGCGCCTTACTCCATCTGCGCGAGCAGGAATGCTCGCGCGTAGCGCCAGTCGCGATCGACGGTGCGCGGCACGACGCCGAGCAGCTCCGCGACGCGGTCCAGGGTGAGTCCGCCGAAGTAGTGAAGCTCCACGACCTGCGCCGCGCGCGCATCGTCGCGCGCGAGCGCGTCGAGCGCGCTGTCGAGCTGAAGCGCCTGCTGCGGGCCGAGCGTGACCGCCTCGACCGCCGGATCGGTCAGCGACAGGCGAACCTGGTCGCCGCCGGCCTTGAGTCGCAGGCGCTGCCGCGCGCGATCCACGAGGATGTGCCGCATCGCGCGCGCCGCATAGGCAAAGAATTGCGCCGGGTCGGAGAACGCCAGTTCGTCGCCGCGGCTCACGCGCAGATAGAGGTCATGCACGAGTTCGGTCGTGCTCACGGTGCCGGCGCCGACGCGCCGAAAGCGGCTCACGAGCCCGTGCACTAGGCGCTCGGCGTCGCGCGCGCCGGCGATGGCGAGCAGC
>CAMLLF010000682.1 GCA_946480705.1 uncultured Lysobacteraceae bacterium
GGCGTTTGCGCACGATCGCTCCGCAGGACCGCCTCGCCCACTGGATCGAATTCCATCTGCCGGCCCTGCCCTGCTTTCGCGATGCGGACGAACGCGCAGGCTGGCTCGCGGATTTCGAGCGCGGTCTGACCGCGTTCGAGCACGACGATGTCGACCCCGCGACGGCGCAGCGCATCCTCGGCAGCGTGACGAGCTTCGCGCTGGCCTACCAGGACGGCGCACTCGTCGACCTGCATCGCCGCCACGCGGCGCTCGTGCGCAGGCTGCTCGGTCGCGCGACCGGCGATGCCTTCGTCGACATGGCGTCACGCCGCATCGTGCGCAGGCGGCGGCGCGTCGGCATCGTGTCGAGCTGCCTGCACCAGCACTCGGTGACGCGCGCCTGGGCCGGCGCGCTATTGGCGCTGCCGCGCGACGACATCGAACTGCACGTGTTTCATACCGGCCCGCGCGACGACGCGATGACGCAGCGCTTTCGACCGCTACGCCGGGGGCGTCGAGCGCTTCGCGACCTGGGCGGCGCGCCTGCGCGAAGCCGACCTCGACGTGCTCGTGTTCCTCGACCTCGGTCTCGATGTCGTGAACCAGTGTCTCGCCGCGCTGCGCCACGCGCCGGTGCAGGTGTCGACCTGGGCGCATCCGGTCACGAGCGGCGCCGGCACGATCGACTATTTCGTGTCGGCGCAGGACGCCGAACCCGACGACGCAGCCGGACACTACAGCGAGACGCTCGTGCGCCTGCCGCGCCTCGGCGGCTGCTTCGCGACGCCGGCGGAACCGGCCCTGCCGCGCAGCGCCGGCACGCGCGGCACGCGCCTCGTCTGCGCGCAAAACCTGCACAAGTTGCATCCGCAGCACGACGCGCTGTTCGGCCGCATTCTCGCCGGCGCGCCAGCGGCGACCATCGACTTTATGCCGGCCGCGTCGGCCGAGCAGCTCGAGGGCTTCCGCCAGCGCGTGCATCGCAATCTCGCCGCGTTCGACATCGATCCGGCGCGCGTGCGCATCCATCCGACGCTGAGCGCGGAGGCCTATCGGCAGGTGCTGGCCGACGCCGACCTGGTGCTCGACACGATCGGATTTTCCGGCGGCATCACGACGCTCGACGCGCTGTGGCAGCAGCGCCCGTGGCTGACGCTGCCCGGCGTCTGCATGCGCGGCCGCCAGAGCGCGGCGATGCTGCGGCGGCTCGGCATGGACGAACTCGTCGCGCCGTCGGCCGACGAGTTCGTCGCGCGCGCGATCGCGCTGGCCGGATCGCCCGAGCGCCGCGAGGCGCTGTCGCTCGCGATCGGCGAGCGAAAGCGACGGCTGTTTGACGACGCCGAGGTCGCAACCGCGTTCGCGGATTTCCTGCGCCACGTGCAGCCGCCGGGTCATGACTGAGCCGGCCGCCGCGGATCGCGCACGCGCCGCGCAGGCGCTGCAGCATGGCGTAGCTGCAGGCCGCGGCGGCAACTGGATGCTCGCGGCGCAACACCTGCGCGACGCATGGCGCGCCGATCCGGCTCAGCCACTCGCCGCGCAGGGGCTGCTCGAATGCGCGGCGCGGCTAGTGGGTCGCGGCCAGAGCGCACCGCGGCCGCCTCCGGCTGCGCGCGCGAGCGGCGCGATCTCGATCGTCGTCTGCAGCATCGATCCGGCGCGTCTCGCACGACTGCGCGTCGACCTCGACCGCGAACTGGCCGGCGAGGACTGGGAGCTCGTCCACGTCGAGGACGCACGCTCGCTCAACGACGGCTACGGTCGCGGTCTTGCCCGCTCGCGCGGCGAGCTCGTCGTGCTGTGCCATGACGACATCGGCATTCTCACCCGGCGTTTCGCGGCGCGACTGCGCGAACGGCTCGCCACGCACGATCTCGTCGGCGCCGCCGGAACGGATCGGCTGACCGGGCCGAAATGGTTCTGGTCGGGTCCGCCGCACACGGCGTCGTGGGTCTGCGAACCGCTCAACACCGGCTGGCTGCTCGGCCTGCTCGGATCGCGCGGCGTCGTCATCGACGGTGCGCAGGCGCTCGACGGCCTGTTCCTCGCGGGCCGCCGCGCGGCGCTGCTCGAACTCGGTTTCGATTCGCAGACCTTCGACGGCTTCCATTTCTACGACCTCGACCTGAGCTGGCGCGCGCACCGCGCCGGGTTGCGCTGCGCCGTCGCGCTCGATCTGCTGCTGTGGCACGCCTCGGGAGGAAACTTCGCGGGGTCGTGGCAGCACTATGCGCAACGGTTCATTCAAAAGTTTCCGGACCTGGCGCCCACGACGCCGTGCGCGGCGTATCGACCGGGAACGATGTATTGCGCCGAGGAAACGCTCATCGAGCGCATCTTCGACTGGATCGGCCACTGGCTCGGCCCCGCACTGCCGGACTGAACCGCAAAGCTGGCCGCGAGGCGGTGCAATCGACGATAATCGCGGACTTTTCCGCCTTCGGAACGCATTCCCATGCAGTACGTCTACACCATGATCGGGGTCAGCAAGGTCGTGCCCCCGAAGCGCGAGATCATCAAGGACATCTCGCTGTCGTTCTTCCCCGGCGCCAAGATCGGCCTGCTCGGCCTCAACGGTTCGGGCAAATCCACGGTCCTGCGCATCATGGCCGGCGTCGACAAGGATTTCGTCGGCGAGGCGCGCCCGCAGCCTGAGCTCAAGGTCGGCTACCTGCCGCAGGAACCCGAACTCGATCCGAACAAGACCGTGCGCGAGTGCGTCGAGGAAGGCGTCTCGGAGATCCTCCATGCGCAGCAGCGCCTCGACGAGGTCTATGCGGCCTACGGCGAGGAAGGTGCGGATTTCGACAAGCTCGCCGCCGAGCAGCAGCGGCTCGAGAACATTCTCGCCGCGAACGATGCGCACACGCTGGAGCGCCAGCTCGAAGTCGCCGCCGACGCGCTGCGCCTGGCCGAGTGGGACGCGAAGATCGGCAATCTGTCGGGCGGC
>CAMLLF010000683.1 GCA_946480705.1 uncultured Lysobacteraceae bacterium
CCGCCTGGTGTGCACGGACCTGTCGGTCGCGTACCGGCATCAGCGGGTCCTGGACGGCGTCGACGTCGAGGCCGCAGCGGGGGAGTGGCTGGCGGTCGTCGCGATCGCTGCGATCGCCTTCGGCGTGCGCGCGTTCTTCTGACGACAGCCGGGCAGCGGTCGCGTTTCGACGCGCGATTGCTCTATCGCAGACATCCGGGCTCCCATTCCCCTCCGAATGGACTACCGGATCACGGGGCGCCTCGTGCGCCCCGTTTTTTTTTTGCCGCCGACGGCGCGAATACGCATACGGATGCGTATTTTTGTATTTTTTAACCGACCCATCTTCAAAAAAGATTTATTTCCGAGCTTTTCCCGCAGGCGGAATCCGGTGCCGGCGGGCAGCATCGTCTGCGCCTGGCGCGACATTCGGCAGCGTGTCGTCGATCTCCGCCAGATTTGCGTCCGACTCGATTACGATCGCCCGCCTTGCGCAGGCGTACCGGCGATCACGGGGTGTCGGTCCGTCTGCAGTCGTAGTGCACCACTGGGGAGTTCATCCATGCGTAATGCGCTGTTCCTGAGCATCGGTCTCGTGCTGTCGCTGAATGCGGCCGCCGAGGACGAGCGCTGTATCGTTTCCTTCGCCGCTGCGCAACAGAACGTCTGCAACGGCAAGATCGCCCATCTCAATATGCAACTCGACGCGTTGGCCAGGCCGGACACGGCGAAGGACTCGACGTTGCGACTGATCAAGTTCGACGGACCGATTACCGAGCAGCGCCGTGCCGCGGTCGAGTCGCTCGGCGCACAGATCGTGAGCTACGCGCCGTTCAATGCGTACATCGTGCGCATGGCGCCGACGCTCGATGCGTCTGCCCGCACGATTCCGGGCGTGCTCTGGAGCGGCCCGTTCCTGCCGGCGTTCAAGGTCGACCCGAACATCGCCGCGGAACTCGAGCAAGGCAACATCGCGAGCCGTCTCGGTACCAGCGAACTCGAGATCAGTCTCGCCGACAGCGCCCGGCGCAATGCCGTCGAGACCGCAGTGCGGCAGATTCCAGGACTCACCTTCTCGCGCACGGTCGAAGCTGGCCCCGAGACACGCCTCATCGCGAGCTTCGACCGCGCGCAGCTTCGTTCGAGCGTCGATCAGCTCGCGCGCAATCCCGACGTCATCGCGGTCGGTCTGCGCATGCCGTCGCGGCTGAAGAACTCCCAGGCCGACTGGCTGCACCAGAGCAACGTCAGCACGCCGACGCCGCTGCTTCCCGTATTCGATCGCGGCCTTTACGGCTGCGGCCAGATCATCGGCGAGCTCGACACCGGCATCCACATGGCGCACTGCTCGTTCAGCGACGCCGACCAGGCGACGCCGATCGACAAGTGCTCGGAAGGTGCCGGCTGCGAAACGGTGGCGCCGAACAACGCCGCGCGCAAGGTCATCGCGTACTACAAATGGTCCGGCCTCGCCGGCACCTCGGCCGAAGACAACCACGGCCACGGCACCCACGTCGCCGGTTCGATCGCCGGCCAGAATCCGGCCAATGCGGTCGACTGCACGAACTTCACGACGCCGGGCGGCAACACCGATCTCGACGGCACCGCGCCGGGCGCCAAGCTCGTCATGCAGGAATCGGGCTCCAACCTCGCCTACCTCAACAGCGACGGCGGCAATCCGTATCACGCGGCGGATATCGCCTATGACACCGGCGCACGCCTGCACAGCAACTCGTGGGGCGGCGGCTGCGTGAATCCCTATACCGGGCAGTGCATTGCCAACTGCACCGTGACCTACGACGCACAGTCGCGCGACGCCGACAACGTGACGCAGGAGCACGGCGACCTCGTCATGCTGTTCGCCGCGGGCAACGACGGCTCGACCTGCCCGGCCGGCAACAACGTCGGCAGCCCGGGCAACGCCAAGAACGTCATCACGATCGGCGCAACCGGCCGCGGTACCGCCGGAAACGCGATGGCGGCGTTCTCCTCGCGCGGCCCGACGCTCGACAGCCGCACCAAGCCCGACGTCACGGCGCAGGGTTCCGGCATCATCTCCGCGGCGCGCAACGCCTGCGGCACGCTGTCGATGAGCGGCACCTCGATGGCGACGCCGACCGCAGCCGGTCTCGCCGCCCTCGTGCGCGAATACCTGCAGCGCGGCTTCTATCCGACCGGGCAGAAGGTTGCCGCGAACGCGATCGCCAATCCGTCGAGCGCGCTGATCAAGTCCATCCTGATCGCCGGTGCGATGCCGATGACCGGCACGGGTGCCGGCGTCTCGCCGGGCACGTCGCAGGGCTGGGGCCGCATCCTGCTCGACGATTCGCTGTACTTCAGCGGCGACGGCAGCCGGCTGTTCGTGCATGACGACACCGACGGTCTTGCGACCGACGGCCTCGATTCGCACAGCCTCACGGTGACCGCCGGGTCGCCGCTGAATATCGCCCTGACCTGGACCGACGTGTCCGCGACGGTCGGCGCGAACCCGGCGCTCGTCAACGCGCTGCGCCTCGAAGTCGTCGCCCCCAACGGCGATGTCTGGACGCAGAAACTGCCGGCCAGCCCGACGCCGTCGAACTCGGTGCCGACCCAGAGCACGACGACGACCAACTACGACAGCCGCAACAACGTGCACCGCATCAGCTTCGCCAATCCGGCGGCCGGCACCTACACGGTCCGCGTGCGCGGCATCAACGTGCCGACGGGTCCGCAGAAGTACGCCCTCGCCGCGACCGGCAGCTCGGTCACGGTGTCCGGCGGCGCAGCGAACGTCGCACCGGTCGCGAACTTCACCTCGAGCGTCAGCGGCCTCGCGGCGACCTTCACCGATACTTCGACCGATTCCGACGGCACCATCGCTTCGCGCAGCTGGAACTTCGGCGACGGCACGACCTCGACCGCGACGAACCCGAGCAAGACCTATGCGGCCGCCGGCACCTACACGGTCACCCT
>CAMLLF010000684.1 GCA_946480705.1 uncultured Lysobacteraceae bacterium
CAGGATGACGCTGAGGATGTCGTTCATGCGACGCGGTGGCTGCGAGCGAGCGGGCTAGAGTAGCGCGTCGCCGCGCCGGCGATGCGCAGCCGGCCAGACACGGGACCCGGCGTCGCGGCCCGGTGGCGCTCGGCAGACTCGCCGGAACGACGGGGGGCTCGGGCGACGAAGCGCCCCCGCATCCCGCTTCGTCGGTAGGAACGCGACGTGCGCCCGCACGCGCCCGGGCGCGAATCAACGAACCGTTTTCGTGCAATCTGGCGGCCAGAGCGCACCATATTGGTGAAAATCGTCGAGCAGTCATCCACTGTGATTTCAATAACCCATTGAAACAGCGCAAGTTGCTGCAATGGCACACGACTTGCCATAGATCAGTCACTCTTCTCCCCACACAGGCGTCCGCTACATGTCCGTCGACAAGGTTCTCCAGCTCATCAAGGACGAAGGCATCGAATTCGTCGATCTGCGTTTCGCCGACATGCGCGGCACGCAGCATCACGTGACCTTCCCCGCGCACGCGATCGACGCAGGCACCTTCGAGGACGGCAAGATGTTCGACGGTTCGTCGATCGCCGGCTGGAAGGGCATCAACGAATCCGACATGGTGCTGCTGCCCGACGCCGGCTCGGCCGTCGTCGATCCGTTCTTCGCGCACAAGACGCTGGCCATCACCTGCGACGTGCTCGAACCCAGCACCATGCAGGCCTATTCGCGCTGCCCGCGCTCGATCGCCAAGCGCGGCGAGGCCTTCCTGAAGTCCACCGGCCTCGCCGACACGGCGTTCTTCGGCCCGGAACCCGAGTTCTTCATCTTCGACTCGGTGCGCTGGCAGAACGACATGGGCAAGGTGTTCTACGAGATCGAATCGCAGGAAGCCGCCTGGAGCTCGAAGTACCGCTACGAGGAAGGCAACTCGGGCCTGCGTCCGGGCGTGAAGGGCGGCTATTTCCCGCTGCCGCCGGTCGACTCGTTCCAGGACCTGCGCGGCGAGATGTGCCTCGCGCTCGAAGCGCTCGGCCAGGTCGTCGAAGTGCATCACCATGAAGTCGCCAACGCCGGCCAGTGCGAAATCGGCACGCGCTTCAACACGCTCGTGAAGAAGGCCGACGAGCTCGCGCTGCTGAAGTACGTGATCCGCAACGTCGCGCACAAGAACGGCAAGACCGTCACCTTCATGCCGAAGCCGATCGTCGGCGACAATGGCTCGGGCATGCATGTGCACCAGTCGCTCGCCAAGAGCGGCCAGAACCTGTTCTCGGGCGATCTCTACGGCGGCCTGTCGCAGACCGCGCTGTACTACATCGGCGGCATCTTCAAGCATGCGCGCGCGATCAACGCGTTCACCAATTCCACGACCAACAGCTACAAGCGCCTCGTGCCGGGCTTCGAAGCGCCGGTCATGCTCGCCTACTCGGCGCGCAACCGTTCGGCCAGCTGCCGCATTCCGTTCGTGACGAATCCGAAGGGCCGCCGCATCGAGATCCGTTTCCCGGATCCGATGAACTCGGGCTACCTCGCGTTCACCGCGCTGATGATGGCCGGCCTCGACGGCATCCTGAACAAGATCGATCCGGGCGCGCCGATGGACAAGGATCTCTACGACCTGCCGCCGGAAGAGGAAAAGAACATCCCGACCGTCTGCCACAGCCTCGATCAGGCGCTCGAAGCGCTCGACAAGGACCGCGACTTCCTCAAGGCCGGCGGCGTGTTCTCCGACGACTTCATCGACGCCTACATCGAACTGAAGATGCAGGAAGTCACGAAGTTCCGCGCATCGACGCATCCGCTCGAATACCAGATGTACTACGCGATCTGACGCCGGGAAACAAAACCCTCTCCTCCAGGCAAGTCAGGGGGAGAGGGAGTCGGACAGTTTTCGAATGATGGAAAACGGAAACACCTAAACAACTAGAAAACAACACGGCCGCGCAGGGCGCGCGGCGTTCGGGAAGGGCGGTGTGCGGGCTTTCGCGAGGCCTCGTGCGCCGGCCGCGGGATGCGGCGATGCGGTCCGCTTGCGCCAGGAGCCGGGCGCGGGCGGAACCAAGGGGCGGAACAGCCTCGGATACCCGGAGTGGATCGGCAGGGACCGCCACCGTTGCGCCATTGCGCAGCGGCAGCCAACTCATCGAACGGGAATCGCCCAATATGCCTCGCCTCGTCACCACGTTCCGCGTGGGCGCCTTTGCTGCGTCCTCGATTCTTCTCGCCGGTTCCGCGTGCGCCGCCACGAGCGGCACGCTTGCCCTGACCAGCGACTATCTGTTCCGCGGCCTGTCGCAGACCAATCAGGAACCCGCCCTGCAGGGCGGCATCGAATACGCCCACGACAGCGGGGTCTACGCCGGTCTCTGGGGTAGCAACGTCAGCTGGCTGTCCGACTATTCCAGCGCGTCGCTGCCGATCAGCAACAGCGTCGAACTCGACGGCTACGTCGGCTGGCGCGGCAACGTCAGCGAAACCGTCAAGCTCGACGGCGGCGTCTACACGTACTACTACCCCGGCGACTATCCAGGCGGCTTCGTGCGGCCGTACACGACCGAAGTCTATTTCGGCGCGAGCTTCGGCCCGGCGTCGATCAAGTATTCGCACGCGGTCACGAACCTGTTCGGCTTTGCCGACTCCGACGGCTCGGGCTATCTCGAAGCCAATCTCAATTACGAGTTCAGCGCCGGCTGGGTGCTCAACGGCCACGCGGGACGCCAGCGCGTGAAGCGCACGTCGGCCGCGTCGTACACCGACTGGAAACTCGGCGTCACGCGCAACTTCGACGGCGGCTGGTCACTCGCCGCCGCCTACGCCGACACCAACGCGGAGCGCGGCGTCTACGTGACGCAGGACGGCGGGCGCAACTGGACGAACCTGACGCGCAACGTCGCCGGGCTCCCGCCCGACGCGCCCGTCTCGCACGTCGAGCCGTCGCGGA
>CAMLLF010000685.1 GCA_946480705.1 uncultured Lysobacteraceae bacterium
CGCGGCCTGGGTGATTTCCCCGGGTCGCCGGCCGAATCCTGGCCGCCGCTTTGGAAGTAGAGTGGCGGCGCCTGAGCACTGCGGGAACACGACATGATCCGATTCGAATTTCGAACCCTGCTGTTCGCGCTGGTCGCGGCAACGGCGGGCGCTGCGGCGGCAGCCTCCGAACTGTCGCCGCCGACGCCGGGCAACGGCCCCTACCTCGACGACACGTCCGGGCCCGACGCAGTCGACGGTCTCGGCACGAATCGCTACCTGCGCATCGCGGGCGCCGCGCTCGACCCGTCGACGCCCCGCTACCTGCGCATCGCCGGCTCGAGTTTCGTGGCGCGACACGCGACCACGGATTCGATCTTCGCAACCGCGGGCTGCATACGCTCGTCGGATACCGGCGCCATCTTCACGGCCGACGTGCAGCTGCCCAACGGCGCCGTCGTCAACTATGTGCGCACGTACTATTACAACGACGGCGTCTCGGCCAACATCGCCACGCATTTCACGGACTTCGACGGCGCCGGCGACAGCACCGAGCATACGAGCTTCACGACGAACACGAGTACCGGCTATGCCTCGACCCTGAGTCCGCAGATCGCCGTGACGATCACGCCGATGACGCACTCCTACTCCATGGTCGTCGTCATCAACTCGACGAGCACGAACCTGCGCTTCTGCGGCGTGCGCATCCAGTACACGCCGTAGGAGCCGACGCGATGAGTCGCTATCGCCTGCTGTATCGTCGTCTTCGCCGCGCTGCAGCGGCATCGGCCGCCGCGCTGCTGGTCGTCGCGTCGTCCGCGGCGGCGCAGGGCCTGAACTATCTGAATGTCGCCGGCACCTCGTTCCGCCCGCTCGACAGCGCCGTGAACACGAACTACGGCGGCGCAGGTTGCATCTCGCGCGGCAGCGGCGTCACCGAGTTCGTCTATCCGGTCCAGCTGCCGCACGCGAGCCGCATCCGGTTCGTCCGCGCGTATTTTTACGATACGAGCGCCAAGGACCTGACGTTCCGGCTGTTCCGCCACGGCGGCGAAGGCACGAGCATCGAGGACGCGACGTTCACGAGCAACACGAGCGCGGGCTACACGATCCGGCAGAGCCCCGAACTCGACATCACGGTCGACAACGTCAGCTACGCGACCGAGCTGTCGGTGCTGCTCGCCGACGCCTCGTCGTCGCTGGAACTCTGCGGCATGCGCATCGCGTACATCGACGACACGATCTTCGAGAACGGGTTCGGGGACTGACGCGTTGCCGACTCGCGTCCCGCAACGCCGACGCCCGCGCCACGCCGAAGCGCCATCGTCTTTGCTGTCATCGTCCGACTTCAACGCCGCGCGCATGTTGCCGAGGCGGTTGAGCAGATCGGCCCAGAACGGCGCGCCGGCGCAGATCGCGAGCGCGGTGAGCAGCCAGCCGGCCAGTTTCAGCGCCTGCGCGCGCATCGCCGGCGGGCCAGGTCGACGCATGCCATCCGATCGGAAGGCCTAGGCCGGTTGCGTAGTCCGTCCGGCTGCTCGCGATCGGCACCGTGCCGACAGCACCGGGCGCGTCACGAGCTGGTACCGGCGCCATGTCCACGGGATTTCCGGACGCAGGACCAGCGCGTTCGTCGGCTGCGGCACCGCCGCCGCGGGCGCGTCGGCGGCGATCTCGCTCGGGCACTCGTTGCGCACATTGTCGATCGCGCCGACGACGCGGCTGCGGTCGCGCGCGGTCAGGCGGCCACGGCGCACGAGATCGGATTCGCGTGCGACGTGGACCTCCGGCGAGCGGACGACGCGACGAGACGGACGTACGAATTCACACGTGCGCAGTGTGCATGAAACCTCGCACGGCGCCGGAAGGTCGGGCAGCGCGGAGGCGAACCGCCCGCTGCCGGTCCCGCGTCATTGGAACCCGCTGCGGAACACCTGGTCGTTGCTGCCGCCGTAGGCGAGCTGGAACGCGCCCTGCGCCGCGCTGTCGTAGCCGCGCACGACGACCGTGACGTTCTGGTTCGCGGCACTGCGCCAGCTGAGCTGCGTCTGCGCGCCGCAGGAGTCGTCGGCGGCGACGGTCGGAAACGCGCCGCGCACTTCGATCACGGTATCGAATGCGGCGAGGCCGCAGGTCGAGAACGTGTACAGGTAGCCCGCCTGCGCCGCGAGGCTGTAGCGCCAGTCGCCGCTCGGGCCGATGCGCCCGGTGCCGGTGTACTGCGTCGTCGCGGCCGGCGCCAGCGCGGTGATCGCGTTGTTGATCCTCACGGGCAGTTCGTGCACGCCCCACGCGGCGTTGTTGCCGGTGTGCGCGTCGGTGCCGCCGCTCGCGGCAAGATAGACGACCGGGAAATACAGGCCGGTCGGCACCGAGCTGGCGACGAAATAGCTGCCGAGGTTCAGCAGCGAAATGCTGCCCGGAAACGGCGCGACCGTCGTCGTGTAGTTGCTGCGGCCGAGGTACACGAGGTTTTCGTAACGCATGCGCGCGGCGGTCAGGTACACGTCGACCGCCGGGTTGACGAGGTTCGTCGTGCCGAGGTTCTGCAGCGTGATCGCGCCGGTGAAACCGAGGTTCTGGCCGTGCGTATAGCTGGCGAACGTCGTGGCGCTCGGCGTGTAGGTCGCGTGGTTGCTCGTGCTGCTGTCGGTCGTGCGGTACATCGCGAGGCTGCCGTCGTGCTGCGCGATGCCCGGATACACGGCGCGGATCGCCGCCGTGTCGTCGCTGTGCAGCGCCGGGTCGCGCGCCCATTTCGGGCCATAGTTCATCGTCGAGGGCCAGAACACGTTCTGCGTTTCCCAGGGATGCTGCAGGCCCCAGGAATGCCCGAGCTCGTGCAGCAACGACTGGCGGAAACTCCAGGGTGACGAAGCGTCTTCGGTGCCGAAGGCTTCGTCGAGCGTCCAGTCGTAGGCCGGATTCAATGCGATGTCGGATTC
>CAMLLF010000686.1 GCA_946480705.1 uncultured Lysobacteraceae bacterium
CTGGCCCTTGCTGATCTCGATGTAGTAGCCGTGCACGCGGTTGTAGCCGACCTTCAGCGTCGCGATGCCGCTGGCTGCGCGCTCGCGCTGTTCGAGGTCGAGCAGGAACTGGTCGGCGTTCGTCGACAGCGTGCGCAGCTCGTCGAGTTCCGCATCGAAACCGGCGCGCAGCACGCCGCCGTCGCGCAGCAGCGCCGGCGGCTGGTCGACGATCGCACCTGCCAGATAGTGCGCGGTGTCGGCGTGTTCGCCGATCTGGGCGAGCAGCCGGTCGAGCAGCGGATTGTCGCTGCCCGCAAGCGCCGCGCGGAGGTTCGGTGTCTGCAGCAGGCCGTCGCGCAGGGTCGACAGATCGCGCGGCCGCGCCGAGCGCAGGGCCACGCGCGCGAGGATGCGTTCGAGATCGCCGATGCCGCGCAGGATCTCGCGCAGCGCCTCGCCGCGGCGCCGTTCGATCAGCGCAGCGATGGCCTGGTAGCGATGGCGCAGCAGGTCCTGCTCGCGCAGCGGCCGGTGCAGCCAGCGCTTGAGCAGGCGCGCGCCCATCGGCGTGACGCTGTGATCGAGCACGCCGAGCAGGGTGTGTTCGGTGCGGCCGCTCGCATGCGTGTCGAGTTCGAGATTGCGCCGCGTCGCCGCGTCGAGCGAAATCGTCTCGCTCGCGTTCTCGACCGCGAGCCCGGACAGATGCGGCAGTGCGCTCTTCTGGGTTTCCTCGACATAGCCGAGCAGCGCGCCGGCGGCTGCGATCGCGATCGACAGTCCCTCGCAGCCGAAGCCGGCCAGATCGCGCGTGCCGAAGAACCGGCACAGCTGCCGCGTGGCCGTGTCGGTGTCGAAATGCCAGGGTGCGCGCTTGCGCAGTCCGGGCAGCTCGGTCACGAAGCGCGGCCAGGCCACGTCTTCGCCGACGAGCGTCTCGGCCGGCTGCAGCCGCGCGAGTTCCGACGCCAGCGCCTCGGGCGTTGCCGTTTCGCTGAGCAGGAAGCGTCCGCTGGTGAGATCGACCCAGGCCAGTCCGTAACCGGTCCTGCCGGCCGCGATGCTCAGCAGGAAATTGTCGCGGCGCTCTTCGAGCAGCGCCTCGTCGGTCACCGTGCCCGGCGTGATCACGCGCACGACCTTGCGTTCCACGAGTCCCTTGGCGAGCGCGGGATCGCCGATCTGTTCGCAGATCGCGGCCGATTCGCCAAGCTTCACGAGTCGCGCGAGATAGCCTTCGGCCGCGTGATACGGCACGCCCGCCATCGGAATGGGCTGTCCGCCGGAATGGCCGCGCTGCGTCAGCGTGATGTCGAGCAGCCGCGCTGCCTTGCGTGCGTCGTCGTAGAACAGTTCGTAGAAATCGCCCATGCGGAAGAACACGAGCGTGTCGGGATAGTCGGCTTTCGCGGCGAAATACTGCCGCATCAACGGCGTGTGTTCGGCGGGCTTGTCGCCGTTGTCTTTCTGCGGACTCGTGGCTTTCACGCGGAGATTTACCTGTCGCCGGATTCGGCGGCAGCACCGCGTCGGCGACGCGCGCGGCGCGTCGGCGTGGCTGCGGGTGTCTGCCGGGCCGGCTAGTTTACGGGAACGTCGAGAAACGTCGACGTTTCCGCCTGCCGCGCTATTGATGAGAGACGGTCAGATCGTCCGGATGCTGCCGACGGCGATCGGCTGGCTGCTCGGCGCCGCGTGCGGAATGCCGGCGCGCTCCTCGAGCGTGACGGCCAGCGTCGCGCCGGCGGCGAACGACGCGCGCAGCGCGTCCGGCACGGCGATCGTCTGCGCCTTTTCATGCGACAGCAGGCCGAGCGACTGCGGCTTTCCGCCGACCGGGATGATCCAGAGTTCGTTGACGAGGCCCGATGGATCGACGGCGGCCGGAATCGGCATCATCAGCACTTCGCCGCGGGTGGCGTCGATGCGCGCGATCCAGCCCGGCGTGCCGTCGCCGCGCGCGAGCACAGTGACCGGGCGTTCGGCCTGCTCGGACGCGGTCGTTGCCGGCGGCGTGCGCGCGCGGTCGAACGCAACCACTGCGATGCCGGCGACGAGGGCCAGGCCGGCGGCGGCGCGCCAGAATGCGACATTGTTCCAAAGGCCGTCTCGGGCCGTGTCGCGACCGCGCCAGCCGAGGCGGTCGCGGATTTCCTGCCAGACGCGCGGCGACGGTGTCGCGGGCGCCGCGCGCAGCAGCCACGGCGCGAAGCGGCGCTCCCAGTCGCCGACGAGGCGCGCGAAGCCGGCATCGCTGCGGATCCGGTTCTGCGCACGGCGGCGTGCGAGTTCGTCGAGCACGCCGAGCACATACTCACCGGCATGCGTGTCGTCGTCGGGCGGCGGCGCGGCGGTTTCGTTGCTGGTATCGACGGACATGGGTCAGCCCTCGAGGCAAGCGCGCAGTTGCTGCAGGCCGCGGCGGATCCAGCTCTTGACCGACCCCAGCGGCGAACCGGACCGCGTCGCGAGTTCTTCGTAGGTCGCGCCGTCGAAGAAGGCCGTGCGGATGAGCGTGCGGCGGCGCGGTTCGAGCCGGCCGATGCAGTCGTCGAGCCGGGCGCGCTCGCTGTCGGCCTCGGCCTGATGGGCGGGCGCCGGTGCGGGGTCGGGCTGCGTTTCGGCGAGCGCGATCGGCGCCTGATCGATCTGCGCGGAACTCGCGCGGAGCCGGTCGATCGCGCGGTGGCGCGCGATCGATCCGAGCCAGACCGTCGCCGACGAACGCAGCGGGTCGAACTGCGGCGCCTTGCGCCAGGCGGCGACATAGACGTCCTGCAGGATGTCCTCGGCCTCGCCGCGATCGGGCACGAGCCTCAGGCAGATT
This sequence comes from uncultured Lysobacteraceae bacterium, assembly GCA_946480705.1. Next base: position 2,810 of record CAMLLF010000686.1, read on the forward strand.
CCGAGCAGGCGCGACGCGGTCGCCTGATAGAGCCGCTCGAACGCATCGCGGTCGCCGCCCGCGACGCGCAGCTGCAGCGTGCGGGCCGCGATCTCGGTGACCTCGACCTTGG
>CAMLLF010000687.1 GCA_946480705.1 uncultured Lysobacteraceae bacterium
GAACGTCGCGTAGACCGCCGGCACGCCGCGGAACATGTCCTGGAGCACCGAGAAGATCACCAGGTCGCGCACGAACACGCCGCCTTCGCTCGCGACACCGGTGATCGTGCGCATCGAAAAGCTCGCATAGCGGCCGTCCGGCGTCAGCGCCGCCGAGGCATCGTCGACGACTCCGGCCAGCGGCTGGCCGTTCGCATCGACGCTCAGCAGTTGCAGCGCGCCGCTGCCGTCGGTCCAGCCGTAGAGATCGTCGAGTTCATCCTGGTCTTCGGGCACGAGCGGCGAATTCGTGATGAACACGGCGCGGGTGCCCTGCTGCGAGAGCGCAATGCCGCTGATCTGCGCCGGCGTCCCGTTCGCCGGCGGAAGCTGCGCGGGCGTCAGACGGCGCGTCTGGCTGTTCGCGACCTCCACGAGAAACACGCCGCGGCCGCTCTGCGCTCCAGGCACGATATCGGTCGCGTCGGACTGATACGCGACGCGGCTGCCGTCGCCGGAGATCGCCGCATCGAAACTGCGGCCCGTCGGCTCGCCGCCGTCCGGACGGCGGCTGACGCGCGTCAGCGCGCCGGTCTGCGCGTCGGTGACATAAATGTCAGTGAATTCGTTGCTGTCACCGGCAGCGAGATTGTTCGATGCCGTCTCGAAGGCGACACGCCGCCCGTCCTCGGATACGCCGAAGCGGCCGACTTCCGCATGCCGGTTGCCCTGGATGCCGAGCACCGGCGGCGCACCGTAGTTCAGCAGATGCAGCTCGCCCGCGCGCGCCTGTGCCGCGGCCAACGCCGCCACTGCACCGAAACCGCACCAGGCCGCACGACGGCGGCCTGCACTGCGCTTGTCCATGATCTCGCTCCTCGTATCCGTGGCCCCTGGGAGCACGCCACCGTACGCAGAGTCGGCATACCGCGCGGATTCCCCCAAAACGCAGGGAGAGCCGGCGCGATGCGACCAATTGTTACCTGCGGCATGCCCCTTGCTTGAGCCTCCGGGGACTACAATTCCGTGGTTTGTCCTCCTCCCCTGCCGGTTGACGTCCATGCTGTATCACTTGCACGAATTGCAACGCTCGCTGATGAGCCCGCTGGTTCATTTCGCCGAAGCCGGCGCGAAGACCTGGAGCGACAAGAGCACCCTGCTGTCGCAGGTGCCGGGCGCACCGCGGATCGCCGCCGGATTCGAACTGCTGTATCGCCTCGGCAAGGACTACGAGAAACCCGCGTTCGACATCCGCACCGTGACGGCGCACGGCCATGAAGTGCCGATCGTCGAATACACGGCGCTGCAGAAACCGTTCTGCAACCTGATCCGCTGCAAGCGCTTCACCGACGATTCCGCGACCGTCGACGATCTGAAGGACGATCCCGTCGTCCTCATCGTGGCGCCGCTGTCGGGCCATCACGCGACGCTGCTGCGCGACACGGTGCGCACGCTGCTGCAGGACCACAAGGTGTACATCACCGACTGGATCGACGCGCGCATGGTGCCGGCCGACAAGGGCGCGTTCCACCTCGAGGACTACATCGCCTACGTCCAGGAATTCATCCGCCGGATCGGCGCGAAGAACCTGCACGTGATCTCGGTCTGCCAGCCGACCGTGCCGGTGCTCGCGGCCATCTCGCTGATGGCGAGCAACGGCGAGACGACGCCGCGCACGATGACGATGATGGGCGGCCCGATCGACACGCGGCGCAGCCCGACCCAGGTCAACGACCTCGCCACGACCAAGCCGCTGTCGTGGTTCCAGCGCAACGTGATCCACGAAGTGCCGGCAAACTATCCGGGCCACGGCCGCCGCGTTTACCCGGGCTTCCTGCAGCACGCCGGGTTCATCGCGATGAACCCCGGCAGGCACCTGAGTTCGCACTGGGACTTCTACGAGGACCTGCTCAAGGGCGACCTCGAAGACGCCCAGTCGCACCGCAAGTTCTACGACGAATACAACGCCGTGCTCGACATGCCGGCCGAGTATTACCTCGACACGATCCGCACCGTGTTCCAGCAGCATCTGCTGCCGCGCGGTCTCTGGGACGTCAATGGCCAGCGCGTACAGCCGGCGGACATCACCGGCACGGCGCTGCTGACCATCGAGGGCGAGCTCGACGACATTTCGGGTCTCGGCCAGACCGAAGCGGCGCATGCCCTCTGCAGCGGCATCGCCGCGCAGGACAAGCGCCACATCACGGTCAAGGGCGCCGGCCACTACGGCATCTTCAGCGGACGTCGCTGGCGCGACGTGGTCTATCCGGACGTACGCGAGTTCATCCGGACGCACGACGCGCGCGCGGTCTGACGCGCGCCGAGCGGAAAGCTTCGTCGCGGGCCGGCCCCTCCGGGCCGGCCCCAGGCTCCGCGCCGGCAGCCCATGCCCCGGCGTCTGCGCGGTGTGGAAAATTTCGTTTGTAGCAACGCGGGCGGTGTGTGCAAAATGAGCATTGTCCCCTCCAGCGCAGCCGCCGCCGCATGAACGCGCAACCGCCATCGCCGCAGGTCGCCCCGTGCTGAGCGCCCTGTGCTGCGCGCTGCTGGGACTCGCTCAGGCAGGACCGCTGCCTGCAGCCGAGCCGTCACGGTCGCTGCGGCCGGCCATGCTCGACGCGCCCCGCGAGGCGCTGCAGACCGGCGAAACCCTGCTGAGCCGCGGCGGCCTCGACGCGGCCCAGCGCGAAACCCTGCTGCGGGACATGGCCACGGCGGCATTGCTGCTGTCCGCCGGCGACGCGGCCCGGGTCGCCGACAGCCTCGACGCGCTGGGCCGCGACAGCGGCCGGGTCAGCGCCTCGGCCATGGCCGACATCGTCCGCGCGCGCATACGCCTCGACGGCGAGCAGATCGAGAGCGGGCTCGCGCTCGCCGGCTCGGCGACCGCGGCGCTGCGCACGATCGGCGACCCGTACTGGGACGCGGTTGCAGACAT
>CAMLLF010000688.1 GCA_946480705.1 uncultured Lysobacteraceae bacterium
ATCATCGCGAGCGACGAGCCGCAGACCGAAGCCATCGACGAGGAGCCGTTGGATTCGGTGATTTCCGAAACCACGCGCAGCACGTACGGGAAGGCTTCCATGGTCGGCTTGACCGCCTGCACGCCACGCTTGGCGAGACGGCCGTGGCCGATTTCACGGCGCTTCGGGCCGGCCATGCGGCCGCATTCGCCGACCGAGAACGGCGGGAAGTTGTAGTGGAACAGGAACGTGTCCTTCGACTCGCCTTCCGGCGCGTCGATGATCTGCGAGTCCTTGGTCGTGCCGAGCGTGACGGTGACCAGCGCCTGCGTCTCGCCGCGCGTGAACAGCGCCGAGCCGTGGGTGCGCGGCAGCACGCCGACGCGGATGTCGATGCCGCGGACCGTGTCGAGCGCGCGGCCGTCAATGCGGACCTTGGTCTTCAGCACGCCGTCGCGCAGGGTGCGGTATTCGATGTCGCCGAGCGCGAAACCGATTTCGCTGTCGGTCCACTTGCCCGCGGCGGCCTGTTCGGCGATCGCAGCCTTGACTTCGGCCTTGAGCGCCGACTGCGCGTCACGACGGGCCAGCTTGTCGCGGATCTGGAACGTTTCGGCCATGCGGTTGCCGATCTGCGCTTCGAGCGCCGCGAACAGCGCGTCGTTGCGCGCCGGTGCGGTCCACTTGAAGGTCTTGCGGCCGGCTTCGGCGGCGAAGGCTTCGATCGCGGCAATCGCGCTCTTGAGCGCGTTGTGACCGAAGGTCACCGCGCCGAGCATGACTTCTTCGCTGAGCAGCTTGGCTTCGGACTCGACCATGAGCACGGCGGTGGACGTGCCGGCGACGACGAGTTCGAGATCCGAGGTCTTCAGCTCGCTGACGCTCGGGTTCAGCACGTAATGGCCGTTGATCACGCCGACCTTGGCCGCGCCGATCGGGCCCTTGAGCACGAGTGCGGCGGACGCGCCGACCAGCGCCGGGCTGTCGCCGTCGACTTCCGGATTCAGCGACATGACCGTCGCGATGATCTGGATTTCGTTGCGGAACTCTTCGGGGAACAGCGGGCGGATCGGGCGATCGATCAGACGCGAAGTCAGCGTCTCTTTTTCGGTCGGCCGGCCTTCGCGCTTGAAGAAGCCGCCGGGAATGCGCCCGGCGGAGTAGAACTTTTCCTGATAGTCGACGGTAAGGGGGAAGAAATCCTGTCCCTCGCGCGCCTTGCTGGCCGCTACCGCCGTGACCAGCACGACGGTTCCGCCCATGCTCACCATGACTGCGCCGCTAGCCTGGCGGGCGATTTCGCCCGTTTCCAGCGTGACTTCGTGATTACCGTACTGGAACGACCTGGTTACTTTCGCCACTGCCATCTCCTCGGTGCGTTGCGCTTAGCGGCGGATGCCGAGGCGGTCGATCAGGGTCTTGTAGCGGGTGGCGTCCTTGGCCTTCAGATAGGCCAGCAGGCGGCGGCGCTGGTTGACCATCTTGAGCAGGCCGCGGCGGGAATGATGATCCTTGGCGTGCTTGGCAAAGTGTTCGCTGAGGCTGTCGATGCGGGCGGACAGCAGGGCGACCTGGACTTCCGGCGAGCCGGTGTCGTTCGGGACGCGACCGAAATCGGCAAGGATTTTCTGGGTTTGTTCGACGTTCAACATTTTTTTCGTGACCTTGAAGCTAGACGAGGCTTGTGCAGCGCAACCGCAGTCGATGGCGCTGCACAAGCCCCGCGTGGGGTGAATTGTCAAGAGAGCCGCGGGAGTTTAACGCCAGACGCCGCGGCGCAACAAGTCTGAAAGAATCCGGCGCGACGGATATTTTGCGCCGTGCCGGCGAAAACGAGGGCTCACGCCGGCAGGTTCAGGCCGCGGCGCACCCGAAGTACCCCGTCCGCGTCGATCTCGCCGAGCGCGAGCAGCCGGCCAGCCGCATCGTGCACACGGCACAGCTCGACCGCATCGCCGAGCCCGGGCACCGGCTGGCCCTGGATCAGCCGCTGAGCCTGCTCCGCGTCGAGCCCTAGCACCGGCAGCGCCGACAGGCCGGCGTCCGTATCGAGCAGCAGCGCGTCGATGGCCTCGCGCCCCTGCGTGATCAGCAGGTGCTCGAGCTCTTCCAGCGTGTGCATTCGCGGCGCGCGGAACGGATCGACCCAGGTCCGCCGCAGGCCGATCAGGTGCGCGCCGCAGCCCAGCGCTTCGCCCAGATCGCGTGCGAGGCTGCGCACATACGTGCCGGACCCGCATTCGACCGCGAGTTCGAGCGTGTCGCCGTCGTGGCGCAGCAGCGTCAGGCGATGCACATCGACCTCGCGCGGCGCGGCGCTGACCTCCTCGCCGTCGCGCACGCGCCTGTACAGCGGCACGCCGGCGAGCTTCAGCGCGCTGTAGACCGGCGGCACCTGGGTGATGCGGCCGCGCAGCGGCGCCAGCGCCGCGTCGATCTCGGCGGCCGTGAGTGCCGGCACGGCGCGGCGCTCGACGATGTCGCCGTCGGCGTCGCCGGTCGTCGTCGTCGCGCCGAGCTGCACCGCCGCGGTATAAGCCTTGGCCGCGCCGAGCAGATAGCCGGCGATCTTCGTCGCTTCGCCGAAACACAGCGGCAGCAGGCCGGTCGCCATCGGGTCGAGGCTGCCGGTGTGGCCGCCCTTCGCGGCAAGGAACAGCCGGCGCGCTTTCTGCAGCGCCTGGTTGGAACTGAGTCCGCGCGGCTTGTCGAGCAGCACGATGCCGTGGACGTCGCGCCAGGGAGTGGGATCTTTCTTCTTGCTCATGCGGATAGTTCGTTGCGAACCGGCGATTCTGGCATTCTCGCCGCGCCGCGGGGTAACAGCACAAGGACGCTGACGGCGCGCAGACGACACCACGCATGACCGCCCCGGCCCGACCGCGGTACGCGGAAAGTGCATTGCCGCACATGATCGAGCGTTGCCGCGACTGCCG
>CAMLLF010000689.1 GCA_946480705.1 uncultured Lysobacteraceae bacterium
GTCCCATGCTCGTTTTTCACTCCGCCCTCCTCATTTCTCCCCGAGATACGCCGGCCCGCCGAGCTGCCGCGCCTGCCGTTCGATCCACGCACTGCGCCGCTGCACGTACGCGCTGGGTTTGTCGACGCGCAGGCGCCGCGGATTCGGCAGCACCGCGGCCAGCAGCGCGGATTCGCGCGGGGTCAGCGCGCCCGGCGTCTTGTGGAAGAACACATCGCTCGCGGCCGCGGCGCCGTAGACGCCGTCGCCGAACTCGGCGACGTTGAGGTATACCTCGATGATGCGCTGCTTCGGCCAGCACAGCTCGATCAGCACCGTGAAATACGCCTCGAGCCCCTTGCGCGCGAAGCTGCGTCCGTTCCAGAGAAACAGATTCTTTGCCGTCTGCTGGCTGATCGTGCTCGCGCCGCGCAGGCGTTCGCCGTCCTCGGCGTCCTCGATCGCATCGCGGATCGCTTCGACGTCGAAGCCGTGGTGGAGCGGAAACTTCTGGTCTTCGGCCGCGACCAGCGCGATCGGCAGCGCCGGGGAAACCTGCGACCGCGGCACCCAGCGCTGGCGCAGGCGGAAGTCGCGCTCGCCGTCGCTCCAGGCCTGGAACTGCCGCTGCAGCATGAAACCGGAATAGCCGATCGGCACGAAACGCAGCAGCAGCACGAGCAGCACGCTGCCGACGAGCCAGGCCAGCGCGAGGCGCCAGGTCCAGCGCCAGATCCAGCGCCAGATCCAGCGCAGCGCACCGCGTTTTCGGGGTCGGACTGCCACGCGGGCGCGGCCTGCAGGGAGGGCCGCGCAGATTCGCAGAAAGCCGGCGCGGGCGGCAAGGGCGCGCGGCCGGACACGGTTCCCGCGATAATCGCCCCGCAATCGCGGCGCGCTTCGCGCTTGCAAAACCCCGTCCCGGCCGCACCTGGGCGAACCCGACTTCAGGACTTTCATCCGTGGACAACAGCAACGACCGCCTGCATCGCTTCCTGCTCGAACGCGCCGGCGTCAGCGGCGTACTGGTTCAGCTCGAGGATGCCTGGCAGGAAGTCGGCAGCCGCAGCGACTATCCACCGGCCGTTGCGCGTCTGCTGGGCCAGGCGCTCGCGGCGACCGCAGCGCTCAGCGGAACGATCAAGCTCAGCGGCAGCCTGTCGCTGCATGTGCGAAGCAAGGGCGAGCTCAGTCTGCTGTATACCGAATGCAGCGACGCCGGTCGGCTGCGCGGTCTCGCGCAGTGGAGCGAGGGAGTCGCCGCACCGATCGATCTGGCGGAACTGCCCGATCCGCTGCTCGCGATCACGATCGACAACACGGCGACGGGCCAGCGCCACCAGGGCCTCGTTCCGGTCGAGCACGGCACGCTGGCACAGTTGCTCGAAGGCTATTTCGAGCGCTCGGAGCAGTTGCCGAGCCGGATCCAGCTCGCCTGCGACGGCGTCCGCGCGGCCGCGCTGATCCTGCAGCCGCTGGCCCAGGGCGGCGGCAGTGGCGAAACCGATCCGGACGGCTGGAATCGGATCGGCCATCTCGCCGCGACTCTGAGCGACGCCGAGCTGCTGCAACTGCCGCCCGAGCAGGTACTGCTGCGGCTGTTTCACGAAGAAAACGTGCGCCTGACCGGCGAGCGCGGCCTGTTCTTCGGCTGCCAGTGCAGCCGCGAACGCGTTGCCGCCGTGCTGCGCAATCTCGGACGCGAAGAGAGCGAAGCCGCACTGCAGCCCGACGGCCGCATCGAGGTGACCTGCGAATTCTGCAACACGCGCTATCACTTCGATCGGGTCGACCTCGAGCAGGTCCTGCGCGACCTGCCGGAGACGCCCGGCACGGGTACGACGCACTGACCGACTGCGCGCGGCGAGGACGCCGTTACTGCCCCATGCCGAGCCAGTGCTCGGCCGGCTGCGGACGGCCGAACAGGAAGCCCTGACCGAATTCGCAGCCGAGCACTTCGAGCGCCTGCTGCTGCGCTTCGGTCTCGATGCCTTCGGCGATGACCTGCATGCCGAGCGAGCCCGCCATCGCGAGGATCGCGCGCACGACGGCACTGGAACTGCCGTCGTCGTGCGGACGCATCTCGGCGACGAAGGAACGGTCGATCTTGAGCGCCTGCAGCGGATACTGGTGCAGATAGCTCAGGCTCGAATAACCCGTGCCGAAATCGTCGAGCGCGACACTGATGCCGCGCCGGCGCAGCCCGTCGAGGATCTGCTTGACCTGCGCCGGATTCTCGAGCAGCGCGCGCTCGGTGACCTCGATGCGGATCCGGCTCGGCATCACGCCGTTGCGATCGAGGATCGCGAACAGCTCGCGATCGAGATCGCTGAGCCGGAAATGCCGCGCGGTCAGATTGATGCTGATGAAACCGCCCTGCGCGGTCAGCGCCGGAGCGATCGCGCAGACACGCTCGAACATCTGCCAGTCGATCTGCTCGGCCGAACCACTGTCCTCCGCAACGGGCAGAAAATCGCCCGGCAGCAGCACGCCGCGTTCCGGATGTCGCCAGCGCACGAGAGCCTCGTAACCGACGAGACTGCGGTCGGACAGGCGAACGATCGGCTGGAAGTACGGTTCGAGTTCGCCGCGCGCGATCGCGCGGCGCAGATCGTTCTCGATTTCGAGCAGACGCAGCGCCTCCTGGTGCAGGCGTTCGTCGAACAGCGCGTAGCGATGGCGCCCTTCGGCCTTCGCGCGATACATCGCGACGTCAGCGTCGCGCAGCAATTCCTCGGCCTTGGCGTAGCGCGGCGAACACAATGCGATGCCGATGGACGTCGACGTGAACACCTCTTTCTGACCGAGGCGGATCGGCGCATTCAGCGCCTGGATGATGCGCGCGGCGAAGTTGATCGCGCGCTCGGGATCGACGACGTCGTGCAGCAGGATCGCGAATTCGTCGCCGCCCAGTCGCGC
>CAMLLF010000690.1 GCA_946480705.1 uncultured Lysobacteraceae bacterium
TCCACCGCCAACCTCGTCGCCGCAATCAGGCTGCTCGGGTCGGCGATGCCGCGGCCGGCGAGATCGAGTGCGGTGCCGTGGTCGACCGAGGTGCGCACGAACGGCAGGCCGAGCGTCAGGTTGACCGCGTTGCCGAAGCCCATGGCCTTGAGCACGGGCAGGCCCTGGTCGTGATACATCGCGAGCACGGCGTCGGTCTGGCCGAGCGGGGCCGGCAGGAACGCGGTGTCGGCCGGCAGCGGGCCGGTCAGGCGGAAGCCTTCGGCGCGCAGGTCGGCGAGCAGCGGCTGGATGATCTCGATTTCCTCGCGGCCCAGATGGCCGCCTTCGCCTGCGTGCGGGTTCAATCCGAGCACGAGGATGCGCGGTTCGGCGAAGCCGAACTTGCGCTGCAGATCGGCGCGCAGGATGCGCAGCGTCGTCTCCAGCGAGGCGCGCGTGATTGCGGCGGGTACGGCCGACAACGGCAGATGCGTCGTCGCGAGCGCGACGCGCAGCGCGCCGGAGGTCAGCATCATCACGACTTCGGCGTTCGCGCGCAGCGCGAAGTATTCGGTGTGGCCCGAGAACGGAATGCCGGCGTCGTTGACGATGCTTTTCTGTACCGGCGCCGTGACCACGGCATCGAACTCGCCGGCCATGCAGCCGTCGGCGGCGCGCGCGAGCGTCGACAGCACGTAGCCCGCATTCGCACGATCGAGCTTGCCCGCAACGACCGGCGCGGCCGTTTCCGTTGCGACGATGCGCAGGCTGCCCGGTGCGCGGGCGGCGATCGCGCGACCATCGTCGTCGGTCAGTTGCAGGCCGAGCTTGCGGCCGGCCGCCGCGGACCGGAGCAGTTGCGGATCGCCGATCGCGATGAGGTCCGCCGCGACGTCGCTGTGCGCGAGCTCGGCTACGAGCTCCGGACCGATGCCGGCGGGTTCGCCGAGCGTGATGGCTATGCGGGGCAGGGACATGGCGAAAGCCTGAGGGACGAGGAGTGAGAAGTGAGTGATGCCGAGTCGAAGCGTCGTCTACTCGTTTCCCACTCCCGGCCGCTCGATGCTCGCCTCATCCGCTGACCGGCTCGCCCTTGGTGTCGTAGCCGGCCAGGCGGTATTCGATGTAAGCCTCGGCCTTGAGCTGGCGCATGAGGTTCTCGAACTCGTCTTCGGCCTTGCGCTGCTGGATCGCTTCGCGGGCCTGCGTGCGGCGCGCTTCGTCGGTGCGGTCGAGTTCGCGCATGCCGAGTCGCTTGACGAAGTGATAGCCCGCGTTGCTGCGGAACGGGTGGCTGATCTCGCCGTCCTTGAGGTTGGAGATGACTTCGCCGACCTGCGCGCCGTAGGTGTCGATCGGGAACCAGCCCATGTCGCCGCCGGCGTTCGCGCTGGTCGCATCGTCGGAGTTGGACTTGGCGAGCGTGGCGAAATCCTCGCCGCCTTCGACGCGGCGGCGCAGATCGTTGATCTTCTTCTCGGCGTCGGTCGGTGTCACGAGTTCGCTGATCTTGACCATCATGTGCTGGGCGTGGAATTCGGTGACGAGCTGCTTGCCCTGCGCGCGCTGTTCGACGAGCTTCAGGATGTGGAAGCCACTGGGGCCGCGCACGGCCGGCGAGACCTGGCCGACGCTCATGCCCTGCAGCAGATCGCCGAACATTTCCGGCACCTGGTCGTAGCGGCGCCAGCCGATGTCGCCGCCTTCGAGCGCGTCCTGGCCGTCGGACGAGCGGATCGCGATCGCGGCGAAGTCGGCGCCCGGCGCGGCGGCTTCGCGCTGCACGCGCTCGGCCTTCTCGCGCGCGGCCTGGATCTGTTCGGCGCTCGCGCCGTCGGGCACGCCGACGAGAATGTGGGCGAGGCGCACCTCGCCGGTCTTGAGGCTGTTGTTCGCGAGCGCGATGTCGATCTCGGCGTCGCTGACCTGGGTCGACTGCGCGACGCGCTGGCGCAGGCGCTGGGTGACGAGTTCGTCGCGCAGGTTGCGGCGGAATTCTTCGTAGCTGAGGCCGTCGCGCGCGATCGCGCTGCGCAGCTGGTCGACGTCCATCTTGTTCGTGCGGGCGATGTTCGCGACGGCCTGGTCGATCTCGACGTCGCCGATGCGCACGCCGCTCTGACCGGCCTTGGCGACCTGCAGCCGCGTCATGATCAGGCGGTCGAGCACCTGGCGTTCGAGAACCGGACGCGCCGGAAGCTGCTGCGGATTGCGCTGGTATTGCGCGACGACCTGGTTGACCGCACGGTTGAGTTCGCTCTTGAGCACGACGTCTTCGTCGACGATGGCCACGATGCGGTCGAGCGTGCCGTCGTCGGGTGCGGCGGTCTGCGTCTGCTGGGCGGGTTGCGGATTCAGGAACTGGGCCCACGACGGCGTGACGGCCGCGGACAGGGTGGTCAGCAGGGCAAACGCGAGCGCAGGCTTGTTCATCGCAGGTCCGTGTAGAGCTTGGGAATTCCGCGAACCGGGCCGGTTGCGCGGGCGGGGCGACGAGTGTGCATGTCGCCCCGGACTGGTGCCTGAACGCTCAGGCACCGACCAGATCACTGGTAGCCGAGAATACCACGGCGCAGGAAATCGCCCGTTTTCTGGCCGATCGCACCGAGTCCCTTGAGCTCCATTTCGAAGTAGATCGCATCGTTCGCCTTGCCGCTCGCACTGCGCAGGTAATGACGCGCGAGCAGGCGCCAGATCACGCAGCAGGAATCGCGCTCGATGCCGAACAGGTTCTCCAGCGGCTTGCGGTCGCGCAGCGAGTAGTTCCAGCGGCCGATCAGGCGCCAGTGCTCGTTCAGCGGGATCAGCGTCGAGATATCGGTCTGCCCGTGGAAGTCGCGGCGGCAGCGGCCGTGGGCGAGGGCAGATTGCCCGGCTCGGCGGAAGCGGCCGGCGCGGTGGGCTGGGGGCCTTGCT
>CAMLLF010000691.1 GCA_946480705.1 uncultured Lysobacteraceae bacterium
TCACCCGCACCATCGGGTCGCTGTCGTGCACCGTCGCCGGCGCGTCCATCGACGTCGACGCCGCGCTCGCCGCGGCACGCGCGTTCCCAGGCCTCAAGGGAATGGATCTCGCGAAGGTCGTCAGCACGACGCGCCGCTACGACTGGAACGAAGGCAGCTACGACCTCGACCGCACCGCGTTCGCGCGCAAGCCCGGCACGTTCCGCGTCGTCGCCTACGACTTCGGCATCAAGCACAACATCCTGCGCATGCTCGCCGACCGCGGCTGCGAGGTCACGGTCGTGCCGGCACAGACGCCGTCGGCCGAGGTGTTCGCGCTGGCGCCCGACGGCGTGTTCCTGTCCAACGGCCCCGGCGATCCGGAACCCTGCGACTACGCGATCGCGGCGATCAAGGATTTCGTCGCGGCGCGGCTGCCGGTGTTCGGCATCTGCCTCGGCCATCAGCTGCTCGGCCTCGCCGCCGGCGCGCGCACGCTCAAGATGAAGTTCGGCCATCACGGCGCGAATCATCCGGTCATCGACATCGCAAGCGGCGGCGTCATGATCTCGAGCCAGAACCACGGCTTCGCCGTCGACGAACAGACGCTGCCGGCCAACGTGACGGCGACGCATCGCTCGCTGTTCGACGGTTCTCTGCAGGGCATCGCGCTGACCGACGCGCCGGCCTACAGCTTCCAGGGGCATCCCGAAGCGAGTCCGGGCCCGCGGGACGTGGCCCGCGTGTTCGACCCGTTCATCCAGATGATGCAGTCGCGCCAACGCGCGGCGGCCTGAGCGACGATGGCCCTGCTCGATACCCTGCGCCGGCTCGTGCTGGCGACCGTCGTCGCGGGCGGCTGCCTGCTCGCCGCGACCGATCCGGCCCTGGCCCGCGACCGCCGCGTCGCCGTCGTGTCCTACGACCAGCTCGGCGGTCACCTCGGCGAAACCATCGTCGTGCGCACGACGCTCGGCTCGCGCCGCGCCGGCACGCTCGTGCGCTACACACGCACGGCGCTGCGCCTGAAGCTCGGCCCGCGCGACGGCGGCGTCGAACTCGACATTCCTTCCAGCTCGGTACGCGCCGTCGAAGTGGCGCGCGAACCCGTCACGACTTCCGGAGACGACAGTGCCAAAGCGAACTGATCTCAAGACCATCCTGATCATCGGTGCCGGCCCCATCGTCATCGGCCAGGCCTGCGAGTTCGACTATTCCGGCGCCCAGGCCTGCAAGGCGCTGCGCGCCGAGGGCTATCGGATCAACGCCGACACGGTCGAGCGCATCATCGCCAAGGAAAAGCCCGACGCGCTGTTGCCGACCATGGGCGGACAGACCGCGCTGAACTGCGCGCTCGATCTCGCTGATCGCGGCGTGCTCGAAAAGCACGGCGTCGAGCTGATCGGCGCCTCGCGCGAAGCCATCCGCATGGCCGAGGACCGCGAGCTCTTCCGCCATGCGATGAAGGACATCGGCCTCGAATGCCCGCGCGCGGAAATCGCGCGCACGCTGGAGCAGGCGCTCGACGCGCAGACCAAGGTCGGCTTCCCGACCATCATCCGTCCGTCGTTCACGCTCGGCGGTTCCGGCGGCGGCATCGCGTACAATCGGGAGGAGTTCGTCGAGATCGTCAGCCGCGGCCTCGAACTCTCGCCGGTCGGCGAAGTGCTCGTCGAGGAATCGGTGCTCGGCTGGAAGGAGTTCGAGATGGAAGTCGTCCGCGACACCGCGGACAACTGCATCATTGTCTGCTCGATCGAGAACCTCGATCCGATGGGCGTGCACACCGGCGACTCGATCACGGTCGCGCCGGCGCAAACGCTGACCGACAAGGAATACCAGCGCCTGCGCGATGCGTCGATCGCGGTGCTGCGCAAGATCGGCGTCGACACCGGCGGCTCGAACGTGCAGTTCGGCGTCAATTCCGAGGACGGCCGCGTCGTCGTCATCGAAATGAATCCGCGCGTGTCGCGTTCCTCCGCGCTGGCCTCGAAGGCGACCGGCTTTCCGATCGCGAAAGTCGCCGCGAAGCTCGCGGTCGGCTACACGCTCGACGAACTGCGCAACGAGATCACCGGCGGCCTGACCCCGGCCTCGTTCGAGCCGACGATCGACTACGTCGTCACGAAGATCCCGCGCTTCGCGTTCGAGAAATTCCCGGCCGCCGACGCGCGCCTGACCACGCAGATGAAGTCGGTCGGCGAAGTCATGGCGATCGGCCGCAGCTTCCAGGAGTCGCTGCAGAAGGCGCTGCGCGGTCTGGAAACGGGCAAGGACGGCCTGACGCCGACGCGCCTGGAGCTGACCACGGTCGAGGGCGTCGCGCGGCTCAAGCGCGAACTCAAGGAGCCGGGTCCGGAGCGCGTGTTCTACGTTGCCGACGGCTTCCGCGCGGGCCTGAGCCTCGAGGAAATCTATGCGCTGACGCGCATCGACCGCTGGTTCCTCGCGCAGATCGAAGACCTGATCCGCAGCGAGTCCGACGTGAAGCAGGGCGGCCTCGGCGCGCTCGACGCCACGCGTCTGCTCGTGCTCAAGCGCAAGGGCTTTTCCGATTCGCGCCTCGCAACGCTAGTGGGCACCGACGAGAACGCCGTGCGCCATCTGCGCCGCGCGTTCAACGTGCGCCCGGTCTACAAGCGCGTGGACTCCTGCGCCGCGGAGTTCTCGACCTCGACCGCGTATCTGTATTCCACGTATGAGCAGGAATGCGAGGCGCTGCCGACCGGCCGCGACAAGATCATGGTGCTCGGCGGCGGCCCGAACCGCATCGGCCAGGGCATCGAGTTCGACTACTGCTGCGTGCATGCGGCGCTCGCGCTGCGCGAGGACGGCTATGAAACCATCATGGTCAACTGCAACCCGGAAACCGTGTCGACCGACTACGACACGTCGGATCGCCTGTACTTCGAAC
>CAMLLF010000692.1 GCA_946480705.1 uncultured Lysobacteraceae bacterium
CAGCTTCTCGGCATCCTTCTGGGCCAACTCGCCGCGCTCGACCAGCTTGTTGACAAACGCCTCGATCTCGTCGCGCGTCAGCGGCGCCATCGCGGCGTGCAGGCGATGGCGCCGACCGTCGTCGACGCGCTCGCGCAGGGCCAGCAGGCCGCGGTCGACGAGGCCGGCCCGCCGCCCGTGTCGATCGGACGGTTCCGCCTCGTGCGGCTGCTCGGCCGCGGCGGCATGGGCGAGGTCTATCTCGCCGAAAGCACGCAGGGCGATTTCGTACAGCAGGTCGCCCTGAAGCTGCTCAAGCGTGGCATGGATTCCGACGACATCCTGCGCCGCTTCGCGCAGGAGCGGCGGATTCTCGCGCAGCTCAATCACGCGCATATCGCCGGTCTCGTCGACGGCGGCGTCAGCGCGGAAGGCCGGCCGTACTACGCCATGGAATACGTGGCCGGCGAACCGCTGACCGACTACGCGCGCCATCGCGCGCTCGGCGCGCGCGAGCGCGTGCAGCTCATGGCCGCGATCTGCGACGCGGTCGCGCACGCGCAGTCGCGGCTCGTCGTGCATCGCGACCTCAAGCCGTCGAACATTCTCGTCGACGCCGACGGCCAGCCGCGCGTGCTCGATTTCGGCATCGCGAAGATCCTCAGCGACAGCGCCGAGGACGGCCTGACCCGCACCGGCGCGCGCGCGCTGTCGCCGGCCTATGCGGCGCCGGAACAGATCCGCGGCGAACTGATCAGCACGGCCACCGACGTCTACGCGCTCGGCGTCGTGCTCTACGAACTGCTCTGCGGACGCCTGCCGCACCGGCGCAACGCGAACGCGCCGGAACTCGGCGACGACGCGACGAGCGTCATCGAGCGGCCGAGCCAGGTATTGCGGCGGACGACGGTCGGCGAGTCCGACGCGGTCTACGGACGCCGTCCGGTCGAGCGCGAAGCGCGGCAGATCGCCGGCGACCTCGACACCATCGTGCTGACGGCGCTCAAACGCGAACCCGAACGGCGCTACGCGAATGCGAGCGCGCTCGGCGCGGACCTGCGCCGCTGGCTCGAAGGCCGCACGATCAACGCGCGGCCCGACTCGGCCGGCTATCGCGCGCGGCAGTTCGTGCGCCGGCATCGCGTCGGCGTCGCGGTCTCCGTGTTCACGCTCGTCTGTCTCGTCGTATCGCTCGGCATCGCGCTGTGGCAGGCCGGCATCGCGAGCGCCGAGCGCAATCGCGCGACCGAGCACGCCGAAATCGCAACGGCGGTCAGCACCTTCCTGACCGACGACGTGATCCGTTCGGCGAACCCGTTCCGCAGCAAGCTCGATCTGAGCATGGGCCAGGCCCTCGTGCAGGCGCGCGCGTCGGTCGCGCAGCGCTTCGCCGGTCAGCCGCGCACCGAAGGTGCCGTGCGTCGCGCGCTGGCCGAAAGCCTGCGCCTGGCGGGCGAGAACCAGCCGGCGGAAGAAGAAGCGCGCGCGGCGCTCGGCGTGCTCGCGGCGCGCTTCGGGCAGCGCGATCCGGACACGCTGCGTTCGCGCGCGCTGCTCGGCCGGCTGTTGCTGGCGACCAACGAGGAAGCCGCGCGCGGCGTGTTCACCGAAGGCATGAGCTACGTCGGCGATTCGCCGCGCGATCCGTCGCGGCTGCGTTTCGAAGTCGGGCTTTCCGCGCTCGACGTGGAGGATCGCAAGGAAGACGAAGGATTGCGGCGCCTCGCCGCGATCGAGGCCGACGTGCGTGCCGTGTTCGGCGACTGGAGCGAAGAACATTTCGATCTGCTGAACCATCGCATGCGCGCCTACGCGAACACCGACCGCTACGAGCAGACGCTCGTCGTCGCGCGCGAAGTGCTGGCCGGCGCGCGCAAGCATTACGGCGAAGGCGATCCGCGCACGCTGGAATGGCTGCAGCGCGAGGCGATTTCGCTGCGCCTGCTCGATCGCTTCGAGGAATCGCTGGCCTCGATCAATGCGGCGATCGCGATCTCGAACGCACGCCTTGGCGAGAATCATCCCGCAACGCTGTACGCGAAGCTGCAGGCCGGCATCGTGCTGCTGGAGCTGCGCCGTTACGACGAGGCCGGGCCGCTGATCGATCCCATCGTCGCGTACGACCGCCGGGCCGGCGTCGTGACGAGCGAGAACGAACTCACCCACCGCGTGTATCAGGCGCGCCAGCGCCAGTTCACCGGCAAGACCGCCGAAGCACAGGCGATATTCGAGTCGATCTACGCCGACGCGCGCACGCGTTTCGCCGCGGAATCCTGGAGAGCGCTGCCCTATGGACAGACCTACGGCATGTTCCTGATGCAGACCGACCGGCGCGCCGAGGCGGAAACGCTGCAGCGCGAGATCATCGCCGAGGCCGAAAAGTCATTGACGCCGGGGCACGTGAACGTCGGCAAGTACGCGTTCGATCTCGTCGAAAACCTGTCCGCGCAGCCGAAACGCGCAGCCGACATGATTACGCTGATCGAGCGCTGGCTGCCCGTCTGGGAAAAAAACTTCGGCGCCGACGACTCCCGCGTCGTCGACGGACGCAAATGGCTGGCAGAAGCACAAAACCGTGGGGCGCAATAACCGAAGGGCATGCGCCGAGTCCGTCGTCGGCCTCACCGTTGGATTGTTGGCGAAAGGCGCGGTGTGTTTGCTCTTTTGTGAGTGGGCGCGGTGCCCGTCCGGTTGCGCCGCATTGTGGAAATGGCGCATTGCGCCGGAACGTCGGCGCAATGCGCCGCAATGCCGGCGCTATGCGCTTCGCTTGTTGCGCCCTACTCAGGCGGCTTGGGCTTCGCCGAGGGAGGCGAGCCACTCGTCGTCGGAGCCGTCGGCGACGCCTTCGAACAGGATCGTCGACAGATAGCGTTCGCCGGTGTCGGGCAGCATCGCGAGGATCGTGGA
>CAMLLF010000693.1 GCA_946480705.1 uncultured Lysobacteraceae bacterium
CCCGGGAAGATGTGGCCGCCGGTGCCGCCGGCCATGATGAGCACGGGTGCGAGGCTCGGCGCGTTCATGCCCAGACTCCCGCCTGCACGCGTGCCTGCGTGGTTTCAGCGCTCTGCGCCTCTTCGCGCGACAGCTCGTAGCTCACGCGCAGCAGCACGCCGATCATCGCGCAGGTCATCATTACCGACGAGCCGCCCGAGCTGATCAGCGGCAGCGTGAGTCCCTTGGTCGGCAGAACGCCGAGGTTCACGCCGATGGAAACGAGCGCCTGCAGCGCGATGCACAGCGAAATGCCGAACGCGACGTAGCCCTGGAAGTACAGTCCGCGCTGCACCGCGCGCGCGCCGATCAGCAGGCCGCGGCCGCAGAACCACGCGAACAGTGCGAGCACGAGCACGATGCCGAACAAGCCGAGTTCCTCGCCGATCACGGCGAGAATGAAATCGGTGTGCGCTTCGGGCAGATAGAACAGCTTCTGCACCGAGCCGCCGAGGCCGACACCGAACCACTCGCCGCGGCCGACCGCGATCAGCGCCTGCGCGAGCTGGTAGCCGTCGCCGAACGGATCGAGGAACGGATCGCGGAACGAGGTCAGGCGCTTGATGCGGTATTCCGCGTACATCGCGGCCCAGGCCATGACCGGCATCATCGGCAGACCGAGGAACACGAGGTTGCGCAGCCTCGCTCCGCCCAGCCAGATCAGGCCGACCGTCGTCGCGGCCGCGAGCAGCAGCACGACGCCGACGCCGGCGACCGCGATCGGCTTGATCACGCCGAAGAAATTGCGCTGCACCGACTCGCGGTGGCGCACGAGATAGCTCGACAGGTACAGGATCAGGATCAGCTTGAACGCCTCGACCGGCTGGAAGCCCGAAATGCCGAGATGGATCCAGCGCAGCGCGCCGTTGATGCGCATGCCGAGGCCCGGCACGAACACCGACAGCAGCAGCGCGAAGCCGGCGAGCAGCACGACGCCGCTGTAGCGCTCGGCGGTCTCGAGTTCGATCCGCATCGCCGCGATCGCGAGGCCGAGTCCGAGCATCAGAAAGACCAGATGGCGCGTGACGAAGTAGAACGGCCCGATGTGCTGGCTGTCGGCGACCGGGATCGAACTGGACGCGACCATGACCAGACCCAGGCCGGCCAGGCCCAGCGCGGCCAGCAGCAGCCCGCGGTCGTAGCGACCGGGCAGTTCGCTGCGGCGGGTGGCCTGCGCGTCGCTCATCAACGCACCTTCAGGGTCGCGAGACCGATCAGCACGAGCACGACGCTGATGATCCAGAAGCGCACGATCACGCGCGGCTCGGGCCAGCCCTTGAGCTCGAAGTGGTGGTGGATCGGCGCCATGCGGAACAGGCGCCTGCCGGTCAGCTTGAAGCTCGCGACCTGGAGCATCACCGACGCGGTTTCCATGACGAACACGCCGCCCATGATCAGCAGCGCGACTTCCTGGCGCACGATGACCGCGATCAGGCCGAGCGCCGCGCCGATCGCGAGCGCGCCGATGTCGCCCATGAAGACCTGCGCCGGGTACGTGTTGAACCAGAGAAATCCGAGCCCGGCTCCGGCGAGCGCGCCGCAATAGATCGTGAGTTCGCCCGCGCCCGGCACGGCCGGAATCTGCAGGTAATTGGAAAACACCGCATTGCCGCCGAGATAGGCGAACACGCCGAGCGCGCAGGCCACGAGCACGCTCGGCATGATCGCGAGGCCGTCGAGGCCATCGGTGAGATTCACCGCATTGGAAAAGCCCACGACCATCAGATAGCCGAGCAGCACGAAGAAGAACGCGCCGAGCGGCAGCGCGACCTGCTTGAACAGCGGCAGGTACAGCGCGGTCGCCGCCGGCACGTCGGCCGTGTAGTACAGGAACAGTGCGGCGCCGAGCCCGCCGACCGACTGCCAGAAATACTTCCAGCGCGCGGCAAGGCCGCGGCTGTCCTTGAGCACGAGCTTCTTGTAGTCGTCGTAGAAGCCGATCGCGCCGAACACGACGGTGACCGCGAGCACGAGCCAGACGTAGCGGTTGCCGAGATCGGCCCAGAGCACGGTCGAGATGCCGATCGACGCAAGAATCAGCGCGCCTCCCATGGTCGGCGTGCCGGCCTTCGACAGATGCGTCTGCGGGCCGTCCTGGCGAATGACCTGTCCGGCCTTCAGCGCGGCGAGACGACGGATCATGCCGGGGCCGACGAGCAGCGACACCGCGAGCGCCGTCAACGTCGCCATGATCGCCCGGAACGTCAGGTACTGGACGACATGGAAAGCGCTGACGTAAGGCGTCAGCCAGCGGGCCAGTTCAAGCAGCATGCGCGTCCCCCTTTGCGCCGAGCAGCGCAGCGACGACGCGATCCATCGCCGACGACCGCGAGCCCTTGACCAGACAGCAGACGCCGGCACGCAGGTCGGCGCGCAGGCGTTCGATGAGTTCGCGCTGATCGGCGAAGTGCTGCGCACCCTCGCCGAACGCGTCCGCGGCGGCGCGGCTGAGATCGCCCGTCGCATACAGCCGGCGCACGCCGGCGGCGCGCGCGTGCGCGCCGATGCGCGCATGCAGGTCGACCGCCTCGTCGCCGAGTTCCTTCATGTCGCCGAGCACGAGCCAGGACTCGCCCGGCTGCAGCACCAGCGTGTCGACAGCCGCGGCCGCGGAACCCGGATTCGCGTTGTAGCTGTCGTCGATCAGCGTCCAGCCCGCGCCGGTGTCGTGACGCACGAGACGCCCGGCCACCGCCGAGGCCTCTTCGAGGCCGCGCCGGATCGTCGCGAGCGGCACGTCGAGCGCATGCGCAATGGCCGCAGCCGCGAGTGCATTCGAGACGTTGTGGCGCCCGGCCAACGGCAGCGCGACGTCGGCATCGCCCTGCGGCGTGTGCAGGCGGAAGC
>CAMLLF010000694.1 GCA_946480705.1 uncultured Lysobacteraceae bacterium
TCTCCAGGCCAGCAGCTCCAGAGCCTCGCTGGCTGCGGCCGAGGCCGATCTTGCAACGGCCAGGTCGGAGCGCGACCGCTACGAGGCGTTGCGCGCGAAGAACTTCGTCAGTGCAACGCAGTTCGATGCCGTGGACAACCGACTCAAGGCAGCCACCGCCCGCGCCACGGAAGCCCGCGCCGCGTTGAACGTCGCCCGGAATCAGGCCGGCTACAGCGAACTGCGCGCCGATCACGACGGCATCATCACTTCGATTGCGGTCGAAGCCGGTCAGGTTGTCGCGCCAGGGCAGACCATCGCCACATTGGCCCGCGACGGCGAACGCGAGGTCGAAATCAGCGTGCCGGAAAGCCGCATCGGCGACTATCGCAAGGACCAGCCGGCGACGATCGAACTCTGGGCCGAATCCGGCAAGCATATGGCCGGCACGCTCCGCGAAATCGCTCCCGAAGCCGACACCATGACGCGTACCTACCGCGTCCGCGTCGCGCTCGGGGGCAACGCCGGCGGGGCCAAGCTCGGCCAGACGGCACGCGTGTTCTTCAGCGGTGACGAGAGCGACGCTGCGCACGTCGTACCGCTTGCCGCCCTGTATGAGAAGGACGGCAAACCGGCCGTCTGGGTGCTCGATGCGAAGACGCGCCAGGTCCACCTGCGCCCGGTGACGGTCAGCGCCTACCGCGAACAGGGCGTCGTGCTGCTCGCTGGCGTCGACACGCAGGACTGGATCGTCGCTGCCGGAGTCCACAAGCTGCGCGAAGGCCAGTCGATCAACCCG
Organism: uncultured Lysobacteraceae bacterium; assembly: GCA_946480705.1. The sequence goes on from CAMLLF010000694.1 coordinate 779, forward strand.
GTCGACCACAGCAACAAGCCGCTGACGCTGTAAGCCGCCAACCGCTTCCCCGCCCTGTCGCTGCTCCGCCGCCCTCCCCCCTCCCCAACGGCCGGGCAGCGACCAGGGCACCCTTCTTTTGATTCGCCGCGGCACGACGCACCGCGGCGTCCGACCACCGCCCGCAGGCTCCGGAAGCGTTCCGGCGCGCGCAGGCATTCGCCACAATAATGACAATGACCCAATTCAACTTGTCCGAGTGGGCACTGCGGAACCAGTCGATCGTGCGCTACTTCATCGTAGTGCTCGCGCTGGTCGGCATCCTTTCCTATCGCTCGCTCGGCCAGTCGGAAGACCCGCCGTTCACGTTCAAGGCGATGGTCATTCACACTACCTGGCCCGGCGCGACCGCAGCCGAAATCAACGAGCAGATCACCGAGCGCATCGAGAAGAAGCTGCAGGAACTGCCGGATCTGGAATTCCTGCGCAGCTACGCGCGCCCGGGCGAATCGCAAATCATCGTTGTCGCGAAGGATTCTTTGGTTGCGCGCTACGTGCCGGATCTCTGGTACCAGGTGCGCAAGAAGGTCGGCGATATCCGCCACACGCTGCCGCCGGGCGCGCAGGGTCCATTCTTCAACGACGAATTCGGCGACACTTTCGGCAACATATATGCCCTGACCGGCGACGGTTTTTCCTACGCGCTGCTCAAGGACTATGCCGAACGCCTCAAGCTCGCGCTGCTGCGCGTGCCGAACGTCGCGAAGGTCGATCTGATCGGCCTGCAGGACGAAAAGATCTACATCGAAGTCTCCAACGCGAAGCTCGCGACGCTCGGCGTCAGCTTCGCGCAGGTACAGGCCACGCTCGAAGCGCAGAACGCGATCACGCCGGCCGGCAGCTTCGAGACGGCGTCCGATCGCATCTACATCCGCACCTCCGGGGCGTTCGATTCGGAAAAGGCCATCGGCGACATCGCGATTCGCGCGAACGATCGGCTGTTCCGCCTCAGCGACGTCGCCGAGGTCAAGCGCGCCTACACCGATCCGCCGCAGCCGCGCATGCGCTTCATGGGCAAGGAAGCCGTCGGCATCGCCGTATCGATGAAGAAAGGCGGCGACATCATCGTGCTGGGCCGAGACCTCGACGCCGCGACGAAGCAGCTCGAACTGTCGCTGCCGACCGGCCTCGAACTCGCACGCGTGGCTGACCAGCCGCACGCGGTACAGCGTTCGGTCAACGAATTCGTCCGCACGCTCGCCGAGGCGGTCATCATCGTACTGCTCGTCAGCTTCTTCTCGCTCGGTTTCCGCACGGGTCTGGTCGTCGCACTGTCGATTCCGCTCGTACTCGCGATGACGTTCGCCGCGATGCGCTATTTCGGCATCGATCTGCACAAGATCTCGCTCGGCGCGCTCGTGCTCGCGCTGGGACTCCTCGTCGACGACGCGATCATCGCGGTCGAGATGATGGCGGTGAAGATGGAACAGGGCTATGACCGCGTCCGTGCCGCGGCCTTCGCCTATACCTCGACCGCGTTTCCGATGCTGACCGGCACGCTCGTCACTGCCGCAGGTTTCCTGCCGATCGCGACGGCGCAGTCGGGTACGGGCGAATACACGCGCTCGATCTTCCAGGTCGTCACGATTGCGCTGGTGATCTCGTGGATCGCCGCGGTCGTGTTCATTCCGTATCTTGGCTACAAGCTGCTGCCGGATCTCGGCAAGCCTGCGGAACCGCCGGCGCCCGGATCGTTCGCGGCCCGCGCCGATTCGCTGCGCCGCCGCGCGATCGGTCTGCTGCCGCGCCGCTTGCGCGGCGCGCTGGCCGGTGGTCCGCCGCGCGGTCATGAGCATGAGCACGATCCCTACGCGTCGTCGTTCTACCGCCGTTTCCGCCGCGTCGTGGACTGGTGCGTCACGCATCGCCGCATCGTGATCGCCGCGACCTTCGCGCTGTTTGTCGCCTCGATCGTCGGCTTCCGCTTCGTGCAGCAACAATTCTTCCCGGATTCGACGCGTCCGGAACTCATGGTCGACATGAAGCTGACCGAGGGCTCCTCGCTCGACGCGACCGCCGGCCAGGTCAAGAAGCTCGAGCAGTGGCTGAGCGCGCGCGCCGAACT
>CAMLLF010000695.1 GCA_946480705.1 uncultured Lysobacteraceae bacterium
CGCACGACCCCGCAGAACTTCAACCTCAACCGCGACTACCTCAAGGCCGACGCGCCCGAGATGCGCTCGATGCTCGCGCTGATGAACCGCTGGGACCCGACCGTGTACGTCGACCTGCACGTGACCGACGGCGCGAAGTTCGAGCATGACGTCGCGGTCATGGTCGAGCCGGTCTATTCCGGCGACGAGGAACTGCGCAAGCTCGGCCGCGAGCTGCGCGACGGCACGATCGCGCGTCTGACGAAGCAGGGCTCGCTGCCGGTCAGCTTCTATCCGGCCTTCGTCGTGACCGACGACCCGGCCTCGGGCTTCGCCGACGCGGTCGCGCCGCCGCGCTTTTCGACCGGCTACGTGCCGCTGCGCAACCGTTTCGCCGTGCTCGTCGAAACGCATTCGTGGAAGCCGTATCCGACGCGCGTGAAGATCACGCGCAACACCCTGCTCGATGTGATGCAGCTCGTCGGCGAACGCGGCCGCGACTGGCGCGCCGAGCAGCTCACGGCCGACGAGCGTGCCGCGACGCTCGGCGGCACGCGCGTCGCGCTCGACTACCGCGCGACCGACAAGGCGCGCGAGATCGAATTCCGCGGCTATGCCTATACGCGCGCGCCGTCGGAGATTTCCGGCGCCCTGATGACGCGCTACGACGAGCGCAAGCCGCAGGTCTGGAAAGTGCCGCTGCGCGACGACGTGCAGCCGACGGTGCTCGTCGAAGCGCCCAAGGCCGGTTATCTCGTGCCCGTCGCCTGGGCCGACGCGGTCGCGGCGCGCCTCGACGCGCACGGCGTCGCCTACAAGCGTCTGACCGATCCGCTGACGCGCCTGCCGCTGCAGACGTTCCGCGCGACGAAGGTGACGCTCGCCGGCGAGTCGGTCGAAAGCCATCAGCGCGCGACCCTCGAAGGCGCCTGGAGCAGCGAGACCCGCGACCTCGCCGCTGGCGCGCTGTACGTACCGCTCGCCCAGGCGCGTTCGCGCATCGCCGTCGCCCTGCTCGAACCGCAGGCGCCCGACTCGCTCGCCGCCTGGGGCTGGTTCAACAACGCGTTCGAGCAAAAGGAATACATGGAGGAATACGTCGCCGAGGACGTCGCGCGTGAACAGCTCAAGCGCGATCCCGCGCTCGCCGCCGAATTCCAGCGCAGGCTCGCGACCGACGCCGAGTTCGTCCGCAGTCCCGCCGCGCGCCTGCAGTTCTTCGCGCGCCGTCATGCGTCGTGGGACGAGCAGATGAACCTGTATCCGGTGTTCCGGATTGATCGGGCGCCGTAGCCGTTGCGGGTCGGTCGCAAGGGGATGTGGATAAATAGGGTGAGGAGGCAGTAACTGGAGAGAAGCGCCCGCTCTAGTTCCTGCCTACTCCCTTCTGGTTCCTACCTGCTCCCCTGTCGTTCCTGCGTCCCCGCGCCGATCCACGAACCGCACGCCCACGCCCGGCTCCGTCGCGATCCAGCGCGGGGCCGCGGCGTCGTCGCCGAGTTTCTGGCGCAGCTTGCCGACGAGGATGCGCAGGTAGTGCGTGTCTTCCTGGTGGGTCGGTCCCCAGAGTTCACGCAGCAGCTGCGGCTGGGTCACGACGCGGCCGGCGTTCTGCACGAGCAGCGCAAGCAGCGCATATTCCTTGCGCGTCAGCGGAACCGCTTCTCCGTCGACACGCAGCTCGCGTCGCGCGAGGTCGAGCTGCAGGCGCCCGTCGTCGTAGGTCGTCGGCAGGTCGGCCGGCGCCGCGCGCCAGCGCAGCAGCGTGCGCACGCGCGCCATCAGTTCCTGCACGCCGAAGGGCTTGGTCACGTAGTCGTTCGCGCCGCCATCGAGCGCTTTCACTTTCTCGGCCTCGCCGGCGCGCACGGTCAGCATGATGACCGGCACCGACGACCACTGCCGCAGTTCGCGCAGCACGGCGTGGCCGTCGCGATCGGGCAGCCCGATGTCGAGGATCACGATATCGGCGCCGTGCGTCGCGAGCGCCGCGAGACCGGCTTCGCCCGTGTCGGCCGTCTCGACGCGATAGCCCTGCGCGCGCAGGCTGATGTCGAGGAACCTGCGGATCTGCGGCTCGTCGTCGACGACGAGCACGCGGACCGGCGCGGCGCAGGCGTCGGAGCCGGTCGGTTCGTTCATCGCTGCGGCACGGGCGAAGCCATCATGGGCCGCAGCGTAATCCGGATCGTGCTGCCGCAGCCATCGCCGTCCGTGCGGCCGCGGCTCAGGCCTTCGCCGAGGGCATGTACTTCCAGTTGCGCTGCTTGCCCTCGGCGATCCATTCGATCGCCTGCGCGAGACGCTTCGCGCGTGTTTCCGCGCGCTTGGCCTCGACGATCCACTCGATGTATTCGCGCCGCGCCGAGGTGCTGAATCCGTCGAACACGGCGGCAGCCTTGCGGTTCTTCTTCAATGCCGCGGCGAGGTCGTCGGGCATTTCCGCCGGCGGCTTGGGCTTCGCATCCTTGGTCTTGCGCACCGGCTGCGTGCCGGATTCGTTGAGTTCCATCGCCTTGCGGATATAGCCGGCGAACACGTTCTTGCCGGGCAGGTCCTTCAGCGACGCGATGCGGCCGAACTGGCCCATGGCTTCGTCGTTGCGCGCATCGTCCACGAGCAATGCGCCCTTCCAGAAACCGAAGGCGCAGTGCTGCTTGAACGCAGCCATGCCGCAAAGCATGCCGTGGTACATGAAATGCGGCGCGCCCCACTTGATCGCCTCTTCGACGTCGGGGCAGTGCTGATGCACGGTGTCGCGCAGATAGTTCAGGATCGGCCTGGCGAACTCGGCGGACTTCTCGATGTACGCATCGACGCGCGGATGACGGGTGCCCATGAGCGCCGCCTCAGGCCAGCAGGTCGCGGAATTCGGGATGTCGCTCGAACCAGAC
>CAMLLF010000696.1 GCA_946480705.1 uncultured Lysobacteraceae bacterium
GGAAGAGAGAATGACGGCCCTCTCGAGGAAGTTCGCGAGCTCCCGCACGTTGCCTGGCCAGTCGTGCGAGACGAGGCGCTGCATCGCGGCCTCGCCGAAGTGCTCGGCGCGATAGCCGAACTTCACCTCGAGCGTGCGGCCGAGGCTCGCGATCAGGCTCAGCCGGAAACTCGTCTGTTCGCTGTTGCCGGCCTTCTCGATCTCCAGCGTCGCCGTCGTATCGTCGGCCGTTTCGCCGCTGACCGCGTCGAGCGGATAGTTCTCGAACACGATCAGGCTGTCGAACAGCGCGGTGCCGGCGCGCACGCGCGACTCGCGCTGGATCTCCGGCAGCGCGAGATAGCCGTGCTCCACGCTCTGCTGGAACTCCGCGTGCAGCCGTCCGACGGACTCTGCAATGGCGACATTGCCGTCAAAGCTCACTTTGACCGGAATGGTATTGATGAACAAACCGATCATTTCCTCGATGCCTGGCACCTCGGCGGAACGACCGGAGACGGTCGCTCCGAACACGACGTCGGCTTCTCCGCTGTAGCGGTGCAGCAGATAGGCCCAGCACCACTGCACGAGCGTGTTGACCGTCGTGCGCTGCTGCTGCGCGAGCGTCTGCAGCGCCTGGGTCTGCGCGACCGACAGTTCGAGGCGCTGTTCGCGATGGCCGCGCTCGCCATCGCCGGGCAGCCGGTCGACGACGAGCGGCGTCGGCGTGTCGAAACCGCCGAGCAGCCCGCGCCAGTACGCGCGCGCGCCGGCGACGCCGCGCGCCTGCAGCCAGGCGATGTAGCGCTCGTAGCTCGGCGGCGTGTCGAGCGCGGCGCGGCGGCCGTCGACGGCGGCGCGATAGAACGCGATGACGTCGCGGTAGACCAGCGGCAGGCACCAGCCGTCGAGCAGGATGTGATGCAGCGTCCAGAGCAGCTGCCAGCGGTCGTCGCTCAGGCGCAGCAGCGCGATGCGCATGAGCGGCGCCTCGCCGAAATCGAAGCCGCGGCGCCGGTCGGCGACGCGGTACGCCGCAAAGCGCGCCTGCTGTTCGGCCGCGTCGAGGCCGCGCCAGTCTTCTTCGTGCCACGGCAGCGAGGCTTGCGCGCTGACGAGCTGATGCACGGCCTCGCCCTCGCCGACGAACGCGGTGCGGAAGATGTCGTGCCGCGCGATGACCTGCTGCCAGGCCGTGCGGAACGCCGCGGTGTCGAGATTGCCGCGCAGGATCGGGTGGTTCTGCACGACGTAGGCGGAGCGTTCGAGCAGGCTCTCGAACAGCAGGCCGGCCTGCATCGGCGTCGCCGGATACAGGCGCACGAGATCCGGATAGTCCGCGTGCCAGGCGTCGAGCCGGCTCTGGTCGACGTGCGCGAGCGGGAAATCCGACGGCGTGAAACCGCCGGCATCGCGCTGCTGGCAGTGTCGGATGACTTCGCGCAGGCCGTCCTCGATCAGCGTCGCGAGCGTCTGCATCGTCGCCGCGTCGTACTGGTCGCTGCTGTAGTTCAGGCCGCACTGCAACTGGCCGCCGAAGATCTTGCCGCTGAATGCGAGCGGCGCCGCGCGCTGCCGGCGCAGGCTGACCTGCGGACCGATGGTCTCCGACGCGCTCTGGAAGCGCGTCGTCTCGTTGATGACCTGGTCGAACTGGCCGAGGTAATTGAACACGAGCGATTCCTGCTGGCCATCGGCCGCGGCGATCAGATCGGCATCGCGCGCGAGATAGCGCAGCACGCCGTAGCCGAGGCCGCGCTGCGGGATCGCGCGGTACTGCTCCTTGATCGCCTTGATGACCGCGCCGGTCTCCAGTCCCGCGCTGCGCAGCACGAGCGGATACAGGCTCGTGAACCAGCCCAGCGTCTGGCTGAGATCGAGGCCGTCGCCCAGCGCTTCGCGACCGTGACCTTCGAGGCGCAGGCGCAGTCCGGCCGCTCCGGTCCAGCGGCGCATGCCGAGGTAAACGCCGGCCAGCAGCAGCTCGTTGATCTGCGTGCGGTAGGCCGCATGGCAGTGCTGCTGCAGCGCGCGCGTCTCTTCCGGCGTCAGCGTGATCGCGACGTTGCGCGTCGTCGCGATCGCGCCGTTGCCGTCGACGTCGCGATCGCGCGGCAGCGGCGGCAGCGTTTCGGCGTACTGCGCGAGCCAGTAGTCCTTCTGCGCGAGCAGTTCTGCGCTGCGCGCATGCCCGGCGAGTGCCGCGCCCCACTGCTGGTACGACGCGGTCTTCGCCGCGAGCGCGATGGTCTCGCCGCGCAGATGCTGCGCGTAGGCCTGCTCGATGTCGCCGAGCAGGATGCGCCAGGACACGCCGTCGACGACGATGTGATGCACCGCGAGCAGCAGCCGCCCTGCCCCGGCCGTGTCGCCGCGGAAATGCACGGCGCGCAGCAGCGGACCATCGGCGAGATCGAACGCCGCCTGCCAGTGCGCGCAGCGCGCGCTGACGAACGCAGCGCGCGCGTCGGGCGACGCCGGCAGCGTTTCCTCGATGCAGCTCGCCGCGACGAGCGCGTCGCTCAGCGGCGCATGCGTCGCCTGCCAGCGGCCGTCGCGCTCGACGAAGCGCAGGCGCAGCGCGTCGTGCCGCGCGTGGACTGCGGCCATGACGGCACGCAGCGCGTCGCTGTCGAAGCCGTCCGGCGTTTCGAGCAGGATGGCCTGGTTGAAGTGATGCCGGTCGGTCGCATCGCCGTCGAAGAAATAGTGATGCACCGGCAGCAGCGGAAGCTCGCCGGCGATCTCGCCCTGCGGCGCCTGCACGACGGCGTCCTCGGGCGCGATGCGCGCGAGTTCGGCGATGGTCTGCGCCTCGAACAGCTGCTTCGTCGTGATGCCGATGCCGGCCTGGTTCGCGCGCGAGACGACCTGGATCGACAGGATCGAATCG
>CAMLLF010000697.1 GCA_946480705.1 uncultured Lysobacteraceae bacterium
CCGGCGCCGGCGCCTGCGGCGGCCAGTTCACCGCGAACACCATGGCCATGGTGCTGACCGCGCTGGGACTGTCGCCGCTCGGCCTCAACGACATCGCGGCGACCGATTCGGCCAAGCGCGCCGCAGCGTTCCGCTGCGGCGAACTCGCGCTGGCCTGCTTCAACGAACAACGGCTGCCGCGCGACGTGCTGACGCCGACCGCGTTCCGCAACGCGGCGCGGCTGGTCGCAGCGACGGCGGGTTCGACGAACGCCGTGCTGCATCTGCTCGCGATCGCGCGCGAAGCCGGCGTCGCACTGACGCTCGAAGACTTCGAGGATGCCTCGCGCTCGACGCCGGTCATCGCCGACCTCAAGCCCGGCGGCCGCTACACCGCGGTCGAACTCACGAACGTCGGCGGCGCCGCGCTCGTCGCGGCGGCGGACGACTACCTGGCCTGCTTGCGCAAGGTGTATCCGTACGCCAGCTATCTGACGGTCAACATCTCCTCGCCGAACACGCCCGGCCTGCGCTCCATGCAGGCGCGTGAGGCACTGGCCGAGCTCCTGTCGCGCACGTCGGTTGCCGCGAGGGCGGTCTCATCGACGATGCGCCGACCGTCACCGGCCGTTCGCTGTTCGCCGAGCTCGATGCGGCCGCGCCGACGCTCGCGGGCCAGGACGTCGTCGTGCCCACGAGCGCGCCGCTGAAACCGCGCGGCGGCTATTCGATTCTCTATGGCAACGTCGCGCCGGAAGGCTGCGTGCTGAAGCTCGCCGGTCACGGCCGCCTGCGCCATGAAGGCCCGGCGCGCGTGTTCGACAGCGAAGAACTGGCCTTCGCCGCGGTGCAGGCCGGCGCGATCGTCGCCGGCGACGTCGTCGTGATCCGCAACGAAGGTCCGGCCGGCGGCCCCGGCATGCGCGAGATGCTCGCGGTCACCGCGGCGCTCGTCGGCCGCGGCCTCGGCAACGATGTCGCGCTGATCACCGACGGCCGCTTCAGCGGCGCGACGCACGGCTTCATGGTCGGCCACATCGCGCCGGAGGCCGTGCGCGGCGGCCCGATCGGCCTGCTGCGTGAAGGCGACCGCCTCGTCATCGATGCGCAGTCGCGCACCCTGTCGACCGACGCCGACCTCGACGCGCGCCGCGCGGAATGGCAGCCGCCGGCGGCGAAGGTCGTCAGCGGCGTGCTCGCGAAATACGCGCGGCTCGTCGGCTCCGCGGCCGAAGGCGCGGTGACGCATGGCTAGTGCCCAGACAGACGAGAGCCCTCTCCCCCGACCGCGTCGGGGGAGAGGGCTGGGTGAGCGGGGGAAACGTCAGCTTTCTTCGCCGCACGCTTTTCGCGGACGTGCGCCGAAAACCTGTCACCTCGGCAACGTCACGTTCTCCCGCTCACCCCAACCCTTTTCCCCGACGCGGTCGGGGGAAAGGCGGAAAAACAAATCCACCGTTACACAACTTCCCGGAGACTTCGCATGAGCACGACCGTACCGACCACCGCCGCCCTGCAGTCCGCCCGCATCGCCGTACTCGGTTACGGCAGCCAGGGTCGCGCGCACGCGCTCAACCTCAGGGACTCCGGTCTCGACGTCACCGTCGGCGTGCGCCGCAACGGTCCGTCGTGGGAGAAGGCGCGCGCCGACGGCCTCAAGGTCGCCGAGCCGGCCGACGCCGTGAAGGACGCCGATCTCGTCGCCGTGCTGACGCCGGACATGGTGCAGCCGGCGCTGTACGACGAAGCGATCGCGGCCAACCTGAAACCGCACGCGGCCCTGCTGTTCGCGCACGGTTTCAATGTCCACTTCAAGCAGATCGCGCCGCGCGCCGACATCGACGTGATTCTCGTGGCACCCAAGGGCCCGGGCGCGCTCGTGCGACGCGAATACGAGAAGGGCCATGGCGTGCCGTGCATCTACGCGATCCATCAGGACGCGAGCGGCAAGGCGCGCGACAAGGTGCTCGCCTATGCGGCCGGCATCGGCGGCGCGCGCGCAATGCTCATCGAAACCACGTTCGCCGAGGAAACCGAGACCGATCTGTTCGGCGAGCAGGCCGTGCTCTGCGGCGGCGCGACCGAACTCGTGCTCGCGGGCTTCGAGACGCTGACCGAAGCCGGCTACCAGCCGGAGATCGCGTACTACGAAGTGCTGCACGAGCTGAAACTCATCGTCGACCTGCTGCACGAAGGCGGTCTCGCGAAGATGCACCAGATCCTGACCGAGATCCGCGACGGAACTTTCGCGCGCGAGTGGACGGCCGAATACAAGGCCGGCAACGGCAATTACCGCGCGCTCAAGCAGAAGGACCTGTCGCATCCGATCGAGCAGGTCGGCGCCGGCCTGCGCGCGCGCATGCCCTGGCTGAATCCGGCGCAGCCGGCCCTGACCACGGTGGCACCGCCCGCGGCGGACGCACCGTTGAAACGGAGTGCCTGACATGGACGGCGGAAGGGACCATCGCAACCAACCCACGCCTGCGGGCACCGCGAGCGCGGCGCCCGCAGGCGCCGTGCGAACCGGCGCGCAGCATCTGCTCGACGCGCTCGAAGCCGAGGGCGTCGACACGATCTTCGGCTATCCCGGCGGCGCGATCATGCCGGTGTACGACGCGCTCGTGGACTCGCGGCTCAAGCACGTACTCGTGCGGCATGAGCAGGGCGCCGCGCTTGCGGCCGACGGTTATGCGCGCGCGAGCGGCCGCGTCGGCGTCTGTCTCGCCACGTCCGGTCCAGGCGCGACGAACCTGCTGACCGGACTCGCGAACGCCTATCTCGACTCCGTGCCGCTGCTCGCGATCACCGGCCAGGCTCCGGTGGCGCGGCTCACCGCGGGACTGCCGGTGTGGCGCAGCGAGGCGCATGTAGCCGCCATGGGGCTGGCGG
>CAMLLF010000698.1 GCA_946480705.1 uncultured Lysobacteraceae bacterium
GTCCGCGCGGGCCAGCGCGGCACGCTTGACCATGCCGCCGGACAGCTGGCTCGGCATCAGATCGTGGAAGCCGCCGAGATTGACGACTTCGAGCTTCATGCGGCTCATGATGCGGATCTGGTTTTCGCTGAGGTCCGCATGATGTTCGCGCAGCGGCAGCGCGACGTTTTCGCCGACCGTCAGCGAGGTCAGCAGCGCACCGCCCTGGAACGACACGCCGAGGCGCCGGCGCACCTTCTGCAGCTCGCGAGGCCCGGCCTTGGCGATGTCGACGCCGAATACGCGAATGCAGCCGCGCGTGGGCTGATGCAGGCCGAGCAGATGCCGCAGCAGCGTGCTCTTGCCCGAGCCCGAACCGCCCATGATCACGCGGATCTCGCCGGCATCGACGCGAAAATCGATGTCGTGCAGGATGCGGCGCTTGCCGTACCACGCTTCGAGCCCCTGCACCTCGATCAATGGCGAGCCGGCGTCGTTCATCGGTTGAGGAAGTACGAAAAGATCATGTCGGCGATGATGATGTAGCAGATCGACAGCACGACGGCGCGCGTCGTCGCGCGGCCGACGCCTTCGGCGCCGCCGGTCACGCTGAAGCCCGTGCTGCAGCCGATCAGTGTGATGAGCACGGCGAACACCGCGCTCTTGCCGATGCCCTGCCACAGGTCTCCCGGCGAGAGCAGCGACAGCGTCTGCATCACGTAGGCCTGCGGCGTCACGTTGAGCGCCGGCGCGCTGTACAGCGCGGCGCCGAGGATCGCGACGGCGTCGGCGAAGATGGTCAGCACCGGCAGCATGATCAGCATCGCGATCAGCGCGGGCGCGACGAGGTAGCGCACCGGCTCGATGCCGATGACGGCGAGCGCGTCGACTTCCTGCGACACCGTCATCGAACCGATCCGCGCGGCGAGCGCCGAGCCCGAGCGCCCGGCGACGAGGATCGCCGTGATCAGTGCGCCGAATTCGCGCGTGACGGACTTGGCCACGGCGACGATGACCTGCGACTGCGCGCCGAATTCCTTCAGCGCGGCAATGAACTGGATGCCGAGCATGATGCCGATCGTGAAAGACAGCAGGCAGACGATCGGCAGCGCGTCGGCGCCGACGCGCCGCATCTCCGCGACGATCGCGGAAAGCCGCACGGGCTGCCCGCGGCGCCAGCCCCAGAACGTGAACCAGAGACTTTCCGCGAGCAGCATGCCCGCATAGCCGAAGCCCGCGACCGACTGCACGGTCGCGCGTCCGAGCGCCGCCAGAGGCTGGCCCGGCGTGGCGCTCAACCCGCCTCCGCGACGCCGGCGAGATCCGGCACGAGCGTGAATACGCGGTCGAGCCGCGCGAGTTCGAGCACGGCGAACACCGGCTTGCTCGTCGCGACGAGCACGAAGCGCCGGCCGCTGTCGCGCGCGGTCTGCAGGCCCTCGACGAGCGCCGCGATGCCCGAGGAATCGATGTAGCTGACCTCGCCGAGATCGACACCGACCGAATCGGTGTCGAGCGCCGCGAGAATCGCGTCGCGCACGCGGCCCGACCAGGACAGGTCGACCTCGCCCGCGAGCTTGATGAGCGTCAGACTGCCGTGCCGCTCGGTCACGATGTCGTTCATGCCGTTTCCTCCGCCGCCGGGCAGCGCTTCCACATCCGCAACACGTTGCCGACGCCGCCAGCGCGCGGCTGCAGCCGCCAGCCATCCATCAGCGCGTCGATGAAATTGACGCCGAGCCCTCCGGCCCGGCATTCGGCGAGATCGCGCGGCGTGACGCGCTCCGGGTCGACACCCGGCGCATCGTCGCGCAACTCGAATTCCAGCACGTCCCCGTCACGATGCAGGGATAGCACGATGTCGCCGCTGCCGCCCGCATACGCGTGACGGATGATATTGCAGCAGGCCTCGTCGACGGCGAGTACGAGCCGGTCGCGCAGATCGGCGGGCACGCCGGCCCGGTCGAGCGCCAGGCGCAGGTCGGCGCGCATCGCGCGCAGGCGCTCGGCCTCGGCCGGAAACGCCTGCCTCAGCAGCAGCACGGCGGCGCGTGCGCGCGTTTCCTCGAGCAGCAGCAGCGTCGTGTCGTCGACGAGCCGCAGCTGGCGCAGTTCGGAAATCATCGCGCGCAGCCGCACCTCGGGCGACGCATCGGCGTAGTGCTCGATCAGCGCACGCACGCCGTCCTGGCCGAGCCGGCCCTCGCCCTTGCGCACGTCGGTCACGCCGTCGGAGAAGAAATACAGCGCGCCGTCCCCGAGCCGCAGCCGCGTCTCGTGGAAGTCCTGGCCGACGACGATGCCGAGCGGCGGTCCGTCCGAGCGGTACTCGGCGAATGTGCCGGCCTGATAGAACAGCGCCGGCGGAAACCCCGCGCCGGCCATCACCACATCGCCGGTCGCGCGCGTGTAATAGCCGACCACGGCGCAGACGAACCGGCCGCCGTGCGTGGTCTGGCAGAGCTCTTCGTTCGCGCGGCGCAGCCATTCGCCCGGAGCGAGGCCGTCCTTGCCGGCCCAGCGCAGCAGGCTCGCCGCGCGCGTCATCAGCAGCGCCGCGTCGAGCCCCTTGCCGGCGACGTCGCCGACGACGAAGCCGATGCGCCCGTCCGGCAGGTCGAAATAGTCGTAGAAGTCGCCGGAAATCTCGTGCGCCGGCAGGTTCACCGCGAGCAGCGGAAAGCCGGCGCGCCGGCGCTTGGGCAGCAGCAGTTTCTGCAGCCGGCGCGCGAGATCGAATTCGCGCTTGAGCCGCTGCTGTTCGACGAGGTCGTTGGCGAGCCGCGCGTTGCTGATCGCCATCGCGGTCGGCGCCGCGAGCAGGCGCAGGATGCCCGCATCGGTCGCGTCGAACGGTTCGCCGCTGCGCTTGTTGATGAGT
>CAMLLF010000699.1 GCA_946480705.1 uncultured Lysobacteraceae bacterium
CTGCCCCAGCCGTTCTGCTAGCGCGGTCAGATCCAGCGCTGAGCCCGCTGCACGTGCCCAACCACTGCCATAACCGCGGACGCGCATCGTCCAGCGTGCCTGAGATGCGTCGATCGTCGCGAGGATCGCAGGAGCATCGTCGGCGATACGCCCCGGTTTTCCCGGTGCCAGGACACGACCGGTCCAATCAAGGATTTGCAGATAGTCGGCGACGCAAAGCGACAGCGTCGACAGCGGCGGACCAAAGAGGGGACGCAACGGTGCGCGTAGATTTTCCGGTGACGCGCGCGAAATCGCGATCCTTTCGCATGCTCCCGTATGTGCGGATGCATCCAGCCGTTCGGCAAGACCGGCGCGAATCGGATTGAGGTCGACGTACGTCATCGCGGCGAGCACTGCACGCTCGTCGCAGAGTAGCTGGCACTTGAAGCGTCCTTCCCAAAATCGTCCCTTGCAACCGTCTTCCTGATTGGCGCGCCGCGCGATTGGTTCGGCAAGGCAACGCATGAGCCAGGAAAGATTGCCGAGCCGTGCACGAATTGTGTTCAAACGCGCGGTGTCGGCCAGCAACTGCTGCCGTCTGAGCGCGACGGAAACGCCGTCCTCTTTTACCCGAGGGAACAGGCGGATCCAGCGGTCGGCAACGTCTTCGTCACTCCATGTCGATGCGGCGCTCGGGGACATCTGCACCACTATGTGCAGATGATTGCTCATGATCGCGTAAGCGTGCACAGCAACAGCGAAGCAATCACCGAGAAAACGAAGGCGCTCTTCTATCCATGACTTCCGATGCTCGAAGGAGAGGCCGGAGTAGTGATCATCACCGCAGAGGAACGAACGCCGAACGCAACGCTGAACACAGTGATAGAAACCATCGGAATCCTGGGGTATCAACTGGGATCGGGCGACCGGCATGTCTACATGATGGCGATACTGAGATGACAACGCCGCAGGAGAATCGCCCGAAGCCGACTCGGATTTTTCCGGATCGTGTTCGGAAAGCGCTCAAAGAGATCGGGATTTCGGGAAGCGACGGCCACTCAAAGTTACGCGGATTCTGGATGTCCGGAAACAACACCGACGCCTTCGAATTCCGGGTGTCCAGAAACAACACCACACCGGTGTCCGGAAACAACACCTTCGAATTCTGGGTGTCCGGAAAGAACACGGAAAGAACAGGGTGTCCGGAAAGAACATGGATGTCCGGAAACAACAGATGTCCGGAAACAACAGCCCCTCACGTCCGGCAAATCGACACGCCGCCATCCACGAGCATTGCGACGCCGGTAACGAAGCTCGACGCGTCCGACGCAAGATACAGCGCCGATTGCGCGATCTCCTCGGGCTGCGCGAGCCGCTTGAGTGCATGCAGGTTTTCAAGGAATCCGCGCAGTCCGGCGGGCGCGCCGGGTTGGTTCGCGACGTTCATCGCCGTGTCCGTGCCGCCGGGCAACAAGGCGTTGACGCGAATGCCGTGCATGCCGTGCTCCGCGGCCAGCACCCGGGTCAGTCCGATCACACCGGCCTTGCTCGCGGCGTACGCCGCCATGCCGGGAAAGCCCGCGGTCCATCCCACGAACGACGACGTGAAGATCAGCGAGCCGCCGCCGCGCGCGCGCATCGCGGGCACCTGATACTTCGCAGCGAGGAATGCGCTGGTCAGATTCGTCTCGATAGTCTCGTGCCACTGTTCCAGCGAAAGATCGGCGACGGGCGCAGCCGTGCCTAGCGTGGCCGCGTTGTTGAACGCGATATCGAGTCCGCCGTAGCGCCGCACGGCCGTGTCGACGAGCTGCTTCGCCATCGTTCCGCTGCGAACATCGCCGGGGACCGCAACGGCCTCGCCGCCGTCAGCGCGGATCTCGTCGACCAGTGCATCGAGTTCGTCCGCACGGCGCGCAGCGACGACCACGCGCGCGCCCTCGCGCGCGAATTGTCGTGCGGTAGCGCGACCGATGCCGGAACTGGCACCGGTCACTAGGGCGACTTTGTCGGCAAGCATCGGCATGTCGGATTTCCTGGGCAGGGGGACGTGGGCGGACCTTAGCGCCGGCCGCCGCATGCCCCCATCCGATTCTTGCGACAACGCCCGCCTCGCCTGCCATGCGATCCCGCGCCGTCTTCGGTGAATTCTCGCGAACGCGGACCGGACGCACAGGGGATGCGGAGTGAACGCAGAGGCGTCGACGATCGGCAAAAAGAAACGCGGCCGGTTTCAGAACCGGCCCCGCCCCTTCATCCGTGTCACATCACCCGATTGCCGCTGCCTTCATCCACCGTCTCGGGCTTGTTGCTGCTGTTGACGGTGTTGTTCTTGCCGCGGAAATGCACGCGGCCGTACGCGTCACCGAGCAATGTGTTGTTGTCGCCGGCGACGATGGCTTCGCCCACCTCGGTCATGTTCAGCATGTTGTTCGACCCTTCCACGGTCAGCGTGCCGACCTTCTGGTTCAGCACCGTCACGCCGCTGCCGACCACCTGGATGCTCGTCACTTCGTCGACGTTCAACGACCCCTTCGACGCCCGGATCGTCACCTTGCCGCAGACGCCGTCCAGCACCAGGCGGAAATCGTCACGCGTGATCAGCACGTCCTGCCGGTCGGTGCATGTCGCGCCGGTGGCCGGATCGGTCAGCGTGCCTGCCCGTGCGGGCATTGCGGAAACGGCGAGAGCCAGAGCGAACGAAAGCGTCAGCGTATCGATTGAACGCATGATTCACGACCTATGACTGGGAGAGCTGGCGAGCATAGGTACGGAATCGTCGATGATCTGTTGACCACTTCGCAGGTCGACGGCCGGATCGAGCGGGGAATCGACACGCCGCTTCAAGCGACGTTGCGCGAAAGGCACAA
>CAMLLF010000700.1 GCA_946480705.1 uncultured Lysobacteraceae bacterium
GGCCCGCGCCACCACCCGCTCGGGGTTGCCGGGGTCGGTCGAGACCAGCTCCTCCTCGTAGTAGCCGAGGACGTTCTTGAGCTGGCCGTTGGCGGCGTTCTTGATCGCGTCGCCGATCTCCTCGCCTGTGTCGGTCGCGAGCGTGGTCATGTCGATGACTTCGAAGCTGCGGCGCAGGCGGCCTTCGCTGCGCGCCTCGCGCGCGGCGAGCAGCTGCGGCTTGCCCGGCACCCAGCCGGCGAATTCGAGGTAGCCCAGATCCGGCGCGTCGAGACTCGGCGGCAGCACGTCGATGCGCCAGCCGTCGGTGTTGCGCTGGAACAGCCAGAGTTCGCGCCAGGCATCGAGCGGCTGCACGGCGAGCGCGAGCGCGGTACCGGCGGCGTTCGCGTTCGCCGACGCGGTCCAGACCAGGCCATAGGTGCAGCGACGTACCAGCGTATCGCCCGGCGGTCTCGCATCGATGAGCGCCACGCAGGTCTGGCCCGGCTCGCCGGCGCTCGTGACGATGCGCAAACCCTTGCCGGCGACGGTTGGCGCTTCCGCGCTCCAGCGCGAGGCGCCGACGCGCACGGCGGCATCGGCGTAGGCGCCGTTGTCTTCCTCGGCGAGTTCGAGCTTGTTCACGCCGGCCAGCTCCTGCAGCGCGAGCGCCATGGTCGGCTGCGCGTCCTCGCCGCGGCGTGCGCGCTGGAACGAGAAGCTCGACAGCACCGCCGCGGCGCGCAGGCGCACGCGATTGCGCAGAAATTCCGGCAGCTCGGCGCGCGGCACGCGCGCGAGCACGTCGACGCGCCAGCTGTCGAAGTCATGGCGCGCGTGCGGCGTGAGATCGGGCGGAACGCAGTCGGGGCGCGTCAGCGCGAGCGCGGCATTCGCCTGTTCTTCGGCGCTGGCCTGCAGCGCGAGCACGCGGCGATGGGCTTCGCCGTCGTAGCACAGCAGCATGCGGCCGTCGCGCTCGACGCTGCGGATCACGACGCCGAGGCTCGCAGCGACCTCCAGATGCGCGGCGATCGTCGCTTCGTCGGTCTTCGCGCGCCGCGACGAGCCGCGCCGCGCGAGGCGCTCGGCGAACGTGCCGAGCGCAGCGAAGGCTTCGGCGCCGATGGCCTGGGCCGGCGCCGCCTTGAGATAGGCCGCGGCATAGGCGAGGCCGAGCGCTTCCGCGCCCGGCGTATCGCGCAGGAAGCGCACGACCGCGAGCAGTTCGTCGGCGCGTCCGGCAGTCAGCACGACGCGGCGCACCTGCGTCGCGCGGACGTAGCCGCCGCGTTCGCGACGGTGATCGTAGACCTGCAGGTAACCGAACTTTTCGCCGCGGATTTCGAGCGTGTCGCCCTGCCAGAGCACGGCCTGCTGCGGCGCCGACTCCTTCGGCGCGGCGCGCAGCGCGATCTGGTCCTGGCTGACGATGGCGGCGACCGGCGCGGTTTCTTCGGCGACGGCGCAGCCGATGCCGATTCCCAGCACGAGCGTGGCGAACAGGCGTTTCGTCGCAAGACTCCGGAAAGGACGCATCGCATCAGTCCGCATGACGCTGCTGCGCGACCGTCGTCGTGCCGAGCAGCGTATTGCCGATGAACCCGCCGTCGGTTGGCGGCGGCGCGATGATCACCGACACCTTGTCCGAGAGCTTGTCGGCCAGCGTCTTCTGGATCAGCAGCGGATGCCGCGTGATCAGCTCGCCGTCGCGCTGCATCTGTTCGCTCTGCACCTTGCCGATGCGCTCGAGACGGAACGCTTCGGCTTCGGCCAGGCGCTGGCGCGAATCGGCTTCGCCCGACGCCTCGATGCGGCGCGATTCCGCCGTGGCCTCGGCCAGCTTGATGCGCGAGGTCTTTTCGGCTTCGGCTTCGAGCTGGCGCTGTTCGATCTGTTTCTGCTTGAACGGCAGCACGTGGCGCATCGCTTCCTCCTGCGCCTTGGCCGCGATGATCTGTTCCGATGCTGCGGCCTGCGCGGCCTTTTCGCGCGTGACCTTCTCCGCGTCGGCCGTGAGCTCCGCTTCCTTGACCTGCTTTTCCTTGAGTTCGAGCGTGTATTTCATCTTCTCGGTTTCGAGCTCGACCGCGAGCAGACGGTCCATGCCGGCGCGGTAGTCGGCCGGCAGGTCGACATTGCCCATGAGCACCGAGTGCAGCACGATGCCGTCGGCCGCGAGCTTCGGCTTGAGTTCGGCTTCGAGCACGTCCTGCAGTTCCTGGCGCTTGGTCGAGAAGATCTCGCGCACGGTGTAGCGCGCGAGCACCTTGTAGATCGTGCCCTGCACGGCCGGTTCGAGGCGTTCGCTGTCGATGTGCTCGGGCAGCGTGCGCGAGAACAGGTCGACGCGCTGCGGATCGAGCGAATAGCGGATCGCGAGCTCGACGCCGAGCGACAGCCCTTCGACCGACTGGAACGGCGCTTCGCCGTCCGCCTTGGCGCTGCGCTCGGGCTTGTAGAGGCGGCTCTGCAGCGAATAGCGGCGCAGCGAATGCAGTCCCGGCACGATGACGACCACGCCTTCGCCGGCCGTCGTCGTGTTGCCGGTCCAGCGGTTCAGCCGCAGGCCGATCTCGCCCGCGCCGACGTTCTCCGTCGGCGGAGTCGAGTAGAGGGCATAGCCGCCGGCGAGCAGGGCCGCCAGCACGATCCAGCGGGGACGGAAAACGACACGGACAGCCTGCGACAGCCGCGGCGACGGAAGGGACACGAAACGACTCCTGAGTGAGCGTGAATGGTGGGATGCGGCCGACCCCTCGGCCTGATGACCATTGCAGCGCTGCGTGCGGGCGTTGCCGCGCGCGATCTCGGGCGGGTTTGCGACGAAACGTGGCGGATTGAAGGCAGAAAGTAGAGGTTA
>CAMLLF010000701.1 GCA_946480705.1 uncultured Lysobacteraceae bacterium
CCGTCGCGCATGCGCGGCAATACGGATTCCGCAGCGCGCCATGCCGCCTGACGTCCGGCTCGATCGCCGTCGAAACAGAAGTATACATCGGCGCAATTGCGAAACAGAATTTCCGCATGTTCGCGTGTGGTTGCAGTTCCGAGCGTGGCTACGGCCTCCGGCAGTCCGAACTGATGCAACGCGATCACGTCCATGTAGCCTTCGACGACGAGGATGCGCGAGATCTTCTGCTGCGCCTGCCGCACCTGCCATAACGCGAACAGTTCTCGTCCCTTGTGGAACAGCGGCGTTTCAGGTGAATTGAGGTACTTCGGGCCGTCGCCTTTCGTCAGCACGCGGCCGCCGAACGCGATGATGCGCCCGCGGCGGTCCTGAATCGGAAACATGACTCGATCGCGGAAGCGGTCGTAGGCACCTCGATCGCCACGGATCAGCATGCCGGCTTTCTCCAGCAGCGCGATTCGCTGCGAGTTCGTGCCAAGCGCGCTGCGCAGTCCGTCGAATGCGTCAGGCGCATACCCGAGGCCGAACGTTGCCAGCGTCGTTGCGTCGAGTCCGCGGTTTTCGAAATAGCTGCGTGCAGTCGCGTTCTGGTTCAACGCCTGCTGGTAGTAGCGCGCTGCCTGTTCCAAGACGGTATAAAGGTCCGCCGTGTCGCTCGCCTGCGGCCCTGGCGCGCGGCCGCCTTCGTAAGGCACCTTGAGGCCGATGCGGCCCGCGAGTTCTTCGATTGCATCAGGAAACTCGAGGCGATCGTACTCCATGAGGAACTTGATCGCGCTGCCATGCGCGCCGCAGCCGAAGCAGTGGTAGAACTGCTTATGCGGACTGACCGTGAACGAAGGCGAGCGCTCGTCGTGGAACGGACACCGGGCGCTCCAGTCGCGCCCCGCTTTCTTCAGCGGCACGCGTTCTTGAATCACGTCGACGATGTCGACGCGTGCGAGCAGTTCATCGATGAAGCTTTCGGGAATGCGGCCGGCCATCGCACTAGTGTGGCGATTCGCTGCTGCGTTGAACACGGGGCGCCCGCTTCTTCGGCGAGGATCGTATCGGGGCGGCCGGGCTGTCCGCTTCGCCCCTGTGCCCCGTTCGTCAGACGAGAGCGGCGAGCTTCTGCTTCACGCGCTCCGACAGCGCGCCCATGTCGGCACGGCCGGCGACTTTCGGACGGACCAGGCCGATGACCTTGCCCATGTCCTTAGGGCCGGTCGCCCCGGCTTCGGTGATACTCGCGTCGATGATCGCGTCGATCTCGGCGTCGCCGAGCTGCGCCGGCAAGTAGGTCTGCAGCACGCCCTGCTCGTAGCGCTCTACGGCGGCGAGGTCTTCACGGCCGGCTGCTTCGTACTGGCTCAGGGAGTCTTTGCGCTGCTTCAGCATCTTTTCGATGACGGCAATGGTCTGTGCGTCGTCGAGCGCGATGCGTTCGTCGACTTCGCGCTGCTTGATCGCCGCATTGATCAGGCGAATGACGCCGAGGCGATCTTTCTCGCCGCTCTTCATTGCGGCTTTCATGTCGTCGGTGAGGCGTTGTTTCAGGGACATGGCAATCTCGAATGGCGGAAAGCACAAAACCGGCGCCACTTGCATGGCACCGGCCGGCGGAGCAGCCCGCAGAACGGGGAGATCAGGACGGGCGATCAGCCCGCCCGAACTCAATAGAGGCGCTGACGCTTTGTGACGTCGCGCGAAACGCGACGCAGGTGACGCTTGACGGCCGCAGCGCGCTTGCGCTTGCGTTCCTGCGTCGGCTTTTCATAGAACTCACGCTTGCGAGTTTCGGCCAGGATGCCGGCCTTTTCGCAGGTGCGCTTGAAGCGACGCAGGGCAAATTCGAACGGTTCGTTTTCGCGAACTTTCACGTTAGGCATGGGATCTCCGCTGTTACACTTGCGCCCCGTTCTTGGGCGAGCCGCAAAGTCTAGCGTGTCAGACCAGTCGATTGCAAAGCCTGTGTTGGGCATCGAGTCGTCCTGCGACGAAACGGGCGTAGCCGTCTACGACCTGCAGCGCGGGCTGATGGCCCACCGCCTCTACAGCCAGATCCGTCTTCACGCCGAGTATGGAGGCGTCGTGCCCGAACTTGCCAGCCGGGACCATGTCCGAAAACTGCTGCCGCTCGTGCGCGAAACCCTGGACGCCGCCGGCATCGGCGTTGCCGAACTCGGTGGCGTTGCCTACACCGCGGGTCCCGGCCTGATCGGCGCATTGCTGGTAGGCGCCGCCGCCGCGCGGGCGCTGGCCTGGGCGCTCGATGTGCCCGCGATCGGCGTCCATCATATGGAAGGTCATCTGCTCGCGCCGTTGCTCGAGGCCGAGGCGCCCGAGGCGCCGTTCGTGGCTCTGCTGGTTTCCGGCGGCCATTCGATGCTGATCGCGGTCGACGCTATCGGTTCGTACCGGTTGCTCGGCGACACGCTCGACGACGCGGCCGGCGAGGCATTCGACAAAACCGCAAAGCTCATGGGCCTGCCTTATCCGGGCGGCCCGCAGCTCGCGCGTCTCGCCGAGACCGGCCAGTCGGGCCGTTTCCGCTTTTCGCGGCCGATGACGGATCGTCCCGGTCTCGATTTCAGCTTCTCGGGCCTCAAGACGCAGGTGCTCCTGGCCTGGCAGAACAGCGATAAAAGCGACACGACCCGGGCGGACATCGCGCGCGGTTTCGAGGAGGCCATGGTCGACACGCTGCGCATCAAGTGCCTGCGGGCACTGGAGGCTGCCGGTGCGCGGTCGCTCGTGATTGCCGGCGGCGTCGGCGCGAACAGGCGCTTGCGCGCACAGCTCGCCGAGGCTGCCGAACGGCAGGGGTTTCGCGTGTATTTTCCGCGCCCCGAATTCTGCA
>CAMLLF010000702.1 GCA_946480705.1 uncultured Lysobacteraceae bacterium
GCCGCACACCTCTAGTTCCTGACCACTACCCTCTAGTTACCTGCTCCTAAGGCCTTTCCCGCCGGGCTGCTATGCTTGGCCCCGCAGCCGCTTCCCTGCGGCGTCACGGCTTCCGAATCCCGCATGATCGATATTCCCGGTTACTGCGTAGTGCGCCAGCTCGGACGCGGCGGCATGGCGACGGTCTATCTGGCCGTACAGGAATCGGTGGACCGCGAAGTCGCGCTGAAGGTCATGTCCCCGACGCTGCTGGCCGATCCGACCTACGGCGAGCGGTTCCTGCGCGAAGCGCGCATCGCGGCGAAGCTGCATCATCCGCACGTGGTCGGCATCCATGACGTCGGCCGCCAGGGCGACTATTTCTACATCGCGATGGAATACGTCGCCGGCGGTCCCGTGCTGCAGGAGGACGGCAAGCCGCGGGACGTGGCGTCGACGCTGCGCATCGTCCGCGAAATCGCGAAGGCGCTGCACTACGCGAACAGCAAGAGCTTCGTACATCGCGACGTCAAGCCCGACAACATCCTGCTGCGCGACGACGGCTCGTCTGCGCTGACCGATTTCGGCATCGCGCGCGCGAACGATTCGGCGACGCGCATGACGCGCACCGGCGCGGTCGTCGGCACGCCGCACTATATGAGTCCGGAGCAGGCGCGCGGCCGCGGCCTCGACGGGCGTTCCGATCTGTACAGTCTCGGCATCGTGATGTACGAGCTGCTGGTCGGACGCGTGCCGTATCACGCCGAGGATTCGCTCGCCGTCGGCATCATGCACATCACGCAGCCGCTGCCGCAGCTGCCGCCGGAATACCGCGCGCTGCAGCCGCTGCTCGACCTGCTGCTCGCGAAGGAACCCGAGCAGCGGTTCCAGGACGGCGCCGCGGTCGCCGCGGCGATCGAGACGATCGAACGCCGCATCGAGCGCGGCGAACTCGGCGAACTGTCGCGCGGACGCGCCGGCGCGGCGCCGACGCTCGCGCTGCCGACCGTGACGCCGCCCGAGCAGCGCCCGCGCACCGAGCCGTCGATGCGCGCGGAACCGCATATCGGCCGCATCGACATCGTCGACGCGCAGCCGCAGCGCAGCGGCCGTGCGAGCGAAGCGCGCCGCACACGGCGCCGCGGACCCGGTCGCTGGATCTTCGCCGTCGCCGTCGTCGTGCTGCTCGGCGTCGGCGCGTTCGCGCTCTGGCGCAATCAGGACAAGCTGCGCGCGCTGCTGCCGCGCACGGAACTCAACGACGTGCTCGCGCGCGCCGACAACGCGCTTGCGCGCGGACAGCTCAGCGGCACGAACGACAGCGCGCGCGAGCTGTTCGAGTCGGCGCGCGTGATCGACCCCGACAACGACATCGCGCGCGCCGGCCTGCGCCGCGTCGGCGAGGCGCTGATCGCCGAAGCGGCCGCCGCGACGCAGCGGCGCGACTTTGCCGTCGCGCATGCGCGGCTCGCGGACGCACGCGCGCTGCTGGCCGGCGGCGCCGCGGTCGAGCAGGCGGCCGCCGCGCTGAAGAAAGCCGAGGGCGCGAACACCGAAATTGCCGGATTGTTCGACCAGGCGGAAGCCGCGCTCGCCGCGGGCAGGCTCGTCGACGCGGGCGGCGCGGTCGAACTCTACGAGCGCGTGCTCGCGACGGAGCCGGGCAACGCGCCGGCCCAGGCGGGGCTGCGCAAGGCCGGCGCCGCGCTGGCCGCGCAGACGCGCGAATTGTTGACTCAGGGAAAAGTGGACGATGCCGCCGCACGCATCGAGGCGATCGCGCGCGCGCTGCCCAACGATCCGGTGTTGCCGACGCTGCGCGCCGAGCTGACCGCCGCGCGCGCGAATGCCGGCGCGGCCATCGAGGCGCAGGTCCGGCGCGCGCAGGAACTGCTGCGCGCCGGGCGCATCTCGGGCGAAGGCGACGACAACGCGCTTGCCGTGTTCAAGACCGTGATCGCCCGCGATCCGGGCAATGCAAAGGCGCGTGCGGGCCTGTCGCAGGTCGCCCAGGCGCTGGTCGTGCAGGCGAATGCCGCGCTCGACGAGAGCAATCCGACCGCGGCCGACCGGCTGCTGCGTCAGGCCGAACCGCTGGCGCCGGGCTCGGCCGACATCGCAGCCGCGCGCGGCCAGCTGCGCGAATTGCGCGAACGGCTCGACATCGCCGCGTCGCGGCCGGTGCTGACGCCCGAGCAGCAGCAGAAGCTCGCGGCGCATCTCGCCGCCGCCGACAAGGCGGCGGAGTCCGGCAACCTCGTGCTGCCGCCGGGCAGCTCGGCCTACGACAAATACCGCGCCGCGCTCGCGCTCGACGGCGCCAACGCGCGCGCGCTGGCCGGCCTGCAGAACCTGCCGCAGATCGCGCGCGACCAGTTCAATATCGCGCTGGGGCAGCAAAAGCTCGATCGCGCGCGCGATTTCGTCGACACGCTGGAACAGCTCGCGCCGGCCGACGCGAGCCTGCCGACGCTGCGCTTGCGGCTCGCCGAGTCGTTGCTCGACGAAGCCGAAACGCGCCTGGGACAGAATCGTCCGGCGGACGCGAGGCGCTCGCTCGATGCGGCGCGCAGCCTGAGTCCCGGCAATCCGCGGCTCGGCGTGGTCGAGCAGAAGCTGCGCGACCCCGGTGCCGGCGGCAGCCGCTGAGATGGCGCGTCGGCCGCACGCATCGGTGCGCTGACATGTGCCTGCTGCTGGTTGCGGTCGACGTCGTGCCGGGCAGGCCGCTGCTGCTGCTCGGCAATCGCGATGAATTCCACGCGCGCGCGAGTGCGGCCGCGGCGCCCTGGCCCGACCTGCCCGGCGTGTTCGGCGGGCGCGATCTCGAAGCCGGCGGCAGCTGGCTCGCCGTGCATGAAAACG
>CAMLLF010000703.1 GCA_946480705.1 uncultured Lysobacteraceae bacterium
GATGCTGCATCGCCCAGATCACGCCAGCCATCACCGGGGCCGTGACCTGCAGGCTGGTCGCGCTGTTGTGCGGGCACAGCTCGCGGGCCTGCGCGATCGTGGTGTCGGTCGCTGTGGTGCCGTCGACGTACCAGCGAAGCGTTGCGCCGCCGCCGCCGGTGTCGATGAGCACGAGCTTGGTACCGGTGTTCACGAGGAACGCGTTCATCGACGTGTCGACCGGCTCCTTGAGATGAGCCTTGGTCAGGTCCGCCACGATCTCCGCAGACGAACGGCCCTGCAGCAGTTTGGTCGGTTCGATCCGGAGCACGCCGTCGGACAGTGCGGTGACTTCGAAGCTGCCGAGCGCAAGGCGGTAGTAGCCCGGCTGCGTGCGGACCTGCGGCGCCGCGGCCGAGGCGGACAACGACAGTGCAGCGAGCAGCAGCGCGCCGGCGCGCGGTGCGGAAATGCGGAACGGGACAGACATGTCAAAGCTCCTTGCGATGACGCGCCCAGGGAGGCGCAATCGCTCAAGCGTAGTCGTCCGCCGCGTCGCGCGGAAGCGGCCGCGACGTCATTGCGCCATCGCCGCGTCCGCACGCGCGCCAGCGGCGCTGCCAATGGGCGCCGCGCAAGGAAACAGCGGGTGTCCGCGCGGCGCTCGGGGCGCCGGCACCGTCAGGCGCCAAGCAGGCGCAACAGTTCGTTCGGTTCCGCCGGCTTCGTGCAGTGCGCATGAAAGCCGGCCGCTACGGAGCGGGCGCGATCGTCGGGTGAAGATCGACCGCTCAGCGCAATCAGCCGTGCCGGCGTGCTGCCGGGTTCTGCCGTCAGCGCCTCGGCGACCTGCCAGCCGTTGAGTCCGGGCATGTCGATGTCGAGCAGCGCCGAATCCGGCTTCGCGGCGCGGCAGACGGCGAGCGCTTCAGTGCCGTCGTGCGCCGTCAGTACTTTGTGGCCGCAAAGCCGGAAGAGGTGTGCCAGCGTCGCCAGCAGGTGTTCATCGTCGTCCGCCACCAAGATCGTCAAAGCCATCGCACTTCCGTCCTGCCCCTGAGCGGTCAGTCTGGGCAGGACGGAGTGAACAGGGAGTGTTCGTTGCGTGAGAGAGGGACGAATGATGCGTGACGGATCGATGTCGGTCAGCGTTGCAACGCGGGCACAGCGACGGTTACGTGAGAATCGCCGCGCCGAACTTGGCAAGCCGGTCGCCGATGACGCGCACGCGAACCGCCGATGCGACAGCAACGCCACTGCCGTCCGGCGAGCTCTTGCTGCCGTTGTCGCGACCATCACCGGTTATGCCGACATGGACACCGAGCACGTGACCCTGGGCATCGAGCAGCGGCGATCCGGAGTTGCCCTGAAAGGAGTCGACGTTCGTGCGGATGATGTCCTCCGTGAACGAATGCACGAAAGGCGCCGGTCCCTGCTCCGTCTGCGCGACGATCGTCAGCGGCTGCATCCGGGCGCAGCCGATCATGGCGACTTCCTGATGCGCCACGATGCGGTTAAGGTTCGCGATCACGACGCCGAGCCGCGATGTCGGTTCTTTCAGCGTGACGATCGCGATGTCGTCGCTTCGACGCGCCGTCGTGTGCTCGCTGACGAGACTGCCGAACGCGACGTTGTAGGCCGGCACTTCGTAACGCAGCGGCAGATCGTGTTCGGGCTGCCGCAGGCAACCGGCGTGCAGGTCGAACACGAATGCCGAGCTGCCGATCCAGTATTCGTCGATAGCATGTGCCGCCGTCACCATGTGCTGTGGCGTGACCAGGAAGGCCGTGCCGATTCCGCCGGCGATGCTCGGCAATCGCTCGACCGCATCGCTGCCGGCGGCACTGGGTAGTGCTTCCAGCCAGAATCCGGCGGGGCAGGGAATCAGTGCGTGCGTGCGGACGACCAACGCGGTTGCCGCGAGGCATCGTTCGAAGCGTTTCGCCGTTGCTTCGGGCGCCTGCGGGATGCCGAGTGTTTCCACGGCCGTTTTCGACGACGAAGGGACGAAGCTCATGCGGTCGTAGTTCCTGACGATTTCGCCGAGATCGGATTCGGACACGCTCGGAAAGCGCGAACGCAGGTTGTAACCGGTCTGCGCGCCGGCGGCGGCCGCATCGATGTTCATCGCGGATCTCCGTCGCCGCCTTCGTCGGGGTGGTGGTGAGGAGGTGCCTCGTATTCGGCGCGATAGCTCATGCTCCAGCCGTGCGGCGTGTTGGCGCGCACGGCGCGAAACTGCATGTGCCTTCCGTAGGCCGTCGTCGTGAACGCCGCGACGTCGTCGTTCCAGCCGAGCTGCAGCGCGGTGCCGAGCACCGCCCGCCCGTCAGTGTCGATGACGGTCATCGCGAGTTCGCCGCCCACCGGCGAGAAATAGAACGCGTCGCGGTTGCCGAAAATCGGCCGGCGCAGCGTCGTGTCCGTCGATATGGCGACATAGGACCAGCCGTCCTTGACGGTGGTCAGCGCCGAGACCGTCTCTTCTTTCGTTGCCATCGTAGTCCCCGTCGAAGTGTCCATCGTCGGACTGATAACAAGTGGCCGCGTCGCGCGATTTCTCGCACCGCGGATTGCGGGCGGCGCGGGGCGATTTGCGAGCGGAAACGCATGGTTGCGTTGTCGCATTGTGGCGCATTGCGGGGACAGTGTCGCTGTCGCACACGACGGCTGCCGCGCAGCTTCGCGACGGTGTCTCGCGGAAGTGTGTCTCGCCACGCGCAGAGTCGCTGCGTTGCCGCGATGCGCGGATCGGGAGTCGGTCTTTGTTACGCCAGTCGCAACGGGCGTCGCGCACGCCGAAAGGCGTCGCGAGACGATGCGCACAGAGGTGTCTGGAAAGTGGTGGC
>CAMLLF010000704.1 GCA_946480705.1 uncultured Lysobacteraceae bacterium
CGTCGCTATGTGGGATGGCGTTGCTATGTGGGGATGGCGCAATGCGCTTCGCTTATTGCGCCCTACGGGTTTCTGCTTCGCGCAGCACGCGCAGCACGTTTCCGCTCCAGAGTTTCTGCAGATCCGCTTCCGAGAAGCCGGCGCGACGCAGGCGCGACGTGATCTCGGGCAATGCGGATATGTCGTCGAGGCCGCGCACGCCGCCACCGCCGTCCCAGTCGCCGCCCATGCAGACATGATCGATGCCGGCAACGTCGATCAGATGCCGCAGGCTCTTCATGAACGCGTCGACATCGACGTTCCAGAGCGGCTCCTTCATGTCGAGCGCGCGCGTCTGCGCGGTCAGCGCCGCCTGTTCAGGCGGCGAGAGTTCCGCGATGCGCTCGAGCCTTCCGAACAACGCCTCGCGCTCGCGCCCGATGTTCATCGCCGACAGATACACCGTCGTCGCGCAGATCACGCCGCCCTGCGCGGCGAGTTTGCGGATCCGCGCGTCGTCGAGGTTGCGCGGATGATTCCAGACCGTGCGCGAACCCGAGTGCGACAGCAGCAGCGGCGTTCGCGAGAGTTCCAGCATCTGGTCGAACGCCGCGTCGGATGCGTGGCTCGCGTCGATGATCAGGCCGAGCCGGTTCATCTCGCGCACCCAGTCGCGGCCGAGCGGACTCAGTCCGTTCCAGCGCGGCTCGTCGGTCGCCGAATCGGCGAACTGATTGTTCTTCGTGTGCACGGGACCGGCCATGCGCACGCCGCGCTCGCGGAATTCGGCGAGGAGTTCCAGGTTCTCGCCCAGCGGATAACTGTTCTCCATGCTCATGTAGGCGAAGCGCATTCCGGCCGCGGTCAGTCGCGCCGCATCGTCGGCGCGCGCCGCCGGCGCGATGCGTGCCGGGAGTGCCGCGACCGTTTCCGCAATGCGGTCGGCACGCGTGCGCGCGAACGCGAGCGCACTCGCATAGCCCTCGGGCGTGAGTTCGCCCTGCGCCGTGTAGATCACGAAGAACCCGCCGTCGAGCGCGCCGGCATCCATGCGTGCGAGATCGACCTGCACGAGATCAGTGGCGTAGTCGTGCCGATCGGCGAAGCTCCAGCCTGCGCGGCCGAAATGCATCGGCGTGTCGAGATGCGTGTCGAGGGTCAGCAGGCGGCCGTGCAGGCTTTCGCGTCGCGGCGACGACGTTGCGCAGGCGGCCAGCGCGAGACAGCAACACAGCACGATCGACGGCTTCTTCATGCAGGACCTCGCGACGCGGACGATGACGCGCGAGCATAGTCGGCGCGACGGGCTTGCGCACGTGGTCGCGAGTTCCGGTGCGTTCGAAAAATCACGGCGCGAAACTTTCGGGCGAACAGGCCAGGCGACGACGACCAAGACGACGCGACACTGCAAGGCCCTCCCCCGCAAGCTCGCTTGGGGGAGAGGGTTGGGTGAGGGGGAGAACGTCCGGCGAGGCGCGTCGCAGGGGCGTCGCGATCAACGCGACGACGCGATCGCGACCATCGGACGAGTTGGCTGGCTGATGCTTCTGCCCTCGCCGCAACCCTCTCCCCCGACAGCCGTCGGGGAGAGCGAGCAGTGCGCGCCATTCATGCGGGCTGCTTCCGGAACAGAGGACCGTCGCGGCACTCGCCGTCACATCAGATCGAAGTCCCCGCCCAGCACGCGATCGAGCCTTCCGCTGCGCCAGCCGCGCACGGCGTCGCGCACGAGCGGCGTCGGTTGTTCCTGATAGCGGCGGCACGGTCGCGATTCGACGTCGGGTTCGGCGACGTGGCCGCTCGCGCCGTCCGGGGTCACGCGCACGCGGACGCGCTGGCGCTCGGCGGGGTTCGTGTCGCCGCGTTCGAGCACGTGCAGGCCGCGCTCGTCGCGCAGCGACTGCCAGGCGCCGAAACCGCCGATGAGCACGCGCAGGCTGCCCTGCGCGCGGTTGTGTTCGATCGTGCGTACGCGCATGCCGCGCGTGTCGGCCCAGGTCAGGTACATCTGCGCGATGCGTTCGGCCCAGGCGCGCGTCGCCGCGCCGTCGCGGTCGGCGGCGACGAGTTCGAGCTGCGCGTCTTCGGGTTCGTCGGCGAGCACGGCGTCTATCGCGAGTTCGAGCAGGTGCAGGCGCAGCGCGACATGGCGCACGACGTCGAGCACGCCGCGTCCGCCGCCGGTCAGGCGCGCGAGCAGCGAATGCGCGCCGCGCACGCCGTTCTCGATGCGGTCCATGCGTTCGAGCCGGTCGAGCACGCGCTGGCGGCCGTCGCTGTTCCAGAAATCGCGCATCTGCATCGCACTCGCGGCCTGTTCCTTGAGGTCGGTCCACGCCGCATCGTCGAGACGCTGCTCGGCCGCGGCGAGCGCCGCCTGCAGGGTCGCTCGCGCGTTCGCATCGGCAGCGGGGTCGAGCGCGAGCGCGCGCAGGTCGGCGCGCGCCGGCGCCGCCGGCGGCGCGGTGGCCGGCGCGTTCGCATCGGGATCGACGAAGCGCACCTGCAGCGCGTCGTGCGCGCCGGTCACGAACAGGAACTGTCCGCCGCTCGGCGCGCGGTTTTCCACAATGGTGCGCGACAGCGGTGCGAGCAGGTACTGGTCGATCGCGCGGCGCAGCGGCCGCGCGCCGAGGTCGGGCGTGAAGCCGCGCTCGAGCAGGAAGTCGACCGCCGACGGCTCCCATTCCACGGCCCAGTCGCGCACGCGGAAGCCGCGGCGCGCGAGCACGAGATCGAGTTCCTTGTGCAGGATGTCGCGCATGACCGCGCGCGACAGCGGCTGGAACACGACGATGCGGTCGAGGCGATTGAGGAACTCGCGGCGGAATGTCGCGAACAGCG
>CAMLLF010000705.1 GCA_946480705.1 uncultured Lysobacteraceae bacterium
AACCGTGGGTTCGACCGGTCCGTTCGTCGGTCTGCTTGGTACGGTGTGGGGCATCTATCACGCCCTTATCCGCATCTCGGCGTCCGGCGATGCGTCGATGTCCGCCGTCGCAGGCCCGGTCGGTGAAGCGCTGATCATGACCGCGTTCGGTCTGTTCGTCGCAATTCCGGCGGTGCTCGCGTACAACTTCTTCGTGCGTTCGAACCGCGTGATCCTGGCGCGCTTCGACGAATTCGCGCACGACCTGCACGACTTCTTTGCCACCGGTTCGCGCGTCGAAGCAGGTGCGGCTCCCGCACCGGCACGCACCACGGCTCCGGCGGCGCCTGCCGCGAGGAAGTAAGCCATGGCATTCAGCTCAGGTGGCGGCGGCGGTGGCGCGCCGATGGCCGAAATCAACGTTACGCCGCTCGTCGACGTGATGCTGGTGCTGCTGATCATCTTCATGATCACGGCGCCGATGATGCAGCACAAGATTCGCATCGATCTGCCGCAGGCATCGTTGAACACGCAGAACAACGAACCGGTCGAGCCGATCGATCTCGCCATCAAGGAAGACGGCACGCTCTACTGGAACGACAGCTCGATCAGCGATCTCGAACTGAAGGCCCAGCTCGCCGTTGCCGCCCAGAAGACGGTCCAGCCGGAACTGCAGATTCGCGCCGAAAAGAACACGCGCTACGAAATCGTGGCGAAGGTGATGGCCGACGCGAAGAACCAGGGCATGGTCAAGATCGGCTTCGTGACTACCCCGGGTGCCCGCGGCGGTCAGCAATAACCTGTACTACGCTCGCCAACGCTACCCTGCCGGTGCGAGCCGGATAAGCGCCTCGGGAAACCGGGGCGCTTTTTTTTGTCCGTGCGGCTCAGTTGCAAAATCAACGAGCAGT
Source organism: uncultured Lysobacteraceae bacterium (assembly GCA_946480705.1). The sequence continues at coordinate 891 of CAMLLF010000705.1, forward strand.
CTTCGCAACACCCGACCATGACGAACGGCTAGGCAACGCGAGCGCCGACGCTATGCTGGAGCCGCCAACCTCGGCGGTTCCGGAGTCCGCCGCATGTCCGCTCTGACCGTTCGCTCGACCGAAAGTCCGCTCGCCGAAATCAACATCACGCCGCTGATCGACGTCATGCTCGCGCTGCTGCTGATCTTCATGATCTCGGCCCCGCTCGTGACCAAGAAGATCGAACTTCCGATCGGCAGCAGCGACGGCAAAGTATCGCGCACGGTCGAACTGCGCATCGCGGCCGACGGCGAGGTGATCTTCAACGACGCGGCACTGAGCCCGATCGAACTCGAAGCGCAGCTCCTGAGCTGGGCAGGGCAGGGCGAGAACACGCCGACGTTGCAGCTGGCGCCCGACAAGGCCGTGCCGCATCAACGCCTCATCGACGTACTCGCGCTCGCACGCCAGAGCGGCATTCAGGGCATCTCGATCGAGACGCCGCGGCAATGACCCGGACTCGGCGGCGAGGCGCCGTACGCGCGTCGCACCCACGCGCGAATCGAACCGCGGTCAGCCTGCGGGACTGCGCGAACGCAGGATCCGCAAATAGTTGTGCACCGTCGCGGCGAGGCCGTCATACAGCGCCTCGCCGATCAGCGCATGGCCGATCGACACTTCGGCCAGGAACGGAATCGCGTCGACGAGCCGGCCGAGATTGGCCTGATTGAGATCATGTCCCGCGTTGACGCCGAGACCAGCCGTACGCGCGGCCTCGGCGGTCGCCACGCAGCGTTTGAGTTCTTCGTCGACATCGCCGGCCGCAAAGGCCTTGGCGTAGGGGCCGGTATAAATTTCCACGCGATCCGCACCGATGTCGGCGGCACGACCGAGTGCGGTCGTCCCGGCATCGACGAACAGGCTGACGCGTGCGCCGAGTGCGCGCAGCTCCGCAATCAACGGACGCAGCGAGGCGGTGTCCGCATCGAGGTCGAAGCCGTGATCGGACGTGATCTGCGCGTCACCGTCCGGCACGAGCGTCACCTGCTCAGGCCGCACTTCGCGCACGAGCGCGATCAGACCCGGATAGCTGCCGCGCGCCGGGGCGAACGCGTTGCCCTCGATGTTGAACTCGACCCGCCGCGCGACGCGTGCCGCGAGCGCGCGCACGTCGTCGGGTCGTACATGGCGCTGGTCCGGCCGCGGATGCACGGTCACGCCGCCGGCGCCTGCGGCGATCACGCAGTCGCAGGCTCGACCGATGTCGGGTTCGTCCTCGCCGCGCGAATTTCTCAACACGGCTATCTTGTTCAAATTGACGCTAAGTACCGTCATGGCTCGAATCCTTCGGTTTTTTCGCCCGCGCGCGGCGCGAATCGGGGGCGCTCGAAACGCTCGGGCAGCGCCTCGACACGAGCCGGCGGCGCCGCCGGCGCCGGGCGCACGTTCGCGGACTTGTTCGGTCGTGGTGTGTCGGCGATATCGGTCGAAGGCGCCGTACGCGTCGATATCGCCGCAGCTGCTGGAATCGCCGTGCGCGCGGCTCCGCCCGGCGGAAGGTAAGGCCGTGCCGCCGGCGGTGGCGGTACCGGCAGACCCACGACCCAGGGCGCCGTCGCATGGCTGGCCTGAGCCGCGGCAGCACCGTCGCGCTCTGCTGTTTTCGCCGCGTCGCGCCTACGCCGCTCGTCCGCCAGGGCCGCCGCCACCGCGGGCGGGAGCACGGCCCAGTCGACGCGTTCCAGCGTCGTCTCGTTGCCGAGCAGGTTCAACGTCAGCGCTGCAACGTGCCCGTCGGGCGCGCGCCGGGCGGCGAGTTCGAGTTCGCCGTCGCGGCTCGCGAACCGGTCGTCCGCATACGCGAACAGCTCGCGCGCCTGCGCACCACTGAACTGCAGCGTCATCCGGTCGCCACAGCCAAGCCGCGCGACTACATCCGCATCGACG
>CAMLLF010000706.1 GCA_946480705.1 uncultured Lysobacteraceae bacterium
CAAGGTCGGTGCCGGTGCGTTCACGTACCTCACGGCCGGCCGCTTCTTCACCGACTCGTACGACGGCACGATCACCGCCGGCGCACCGCTTGCCGGTCGCCAGGCCTGGTGCCATCAGGCCACCGGCACGGCGGCGAAGCGCTCCATCGTCGACCTCGACGACATGGCCGGCCAGACCGTCCAGCTGCGCTTCCGCGCCACGAGCGACAGCAACACGACCGCCACGGCCCCCAACGGCATGGCGATCGACAACGTCCGTATCGACATCTGCAACTGACCGCAGACCGCGCGGCCGCCGCAAGGCGGCCGCGTCCGGGCGAACTCCGAAGCCACCGCGATCGCGGTGGCTTTTTTTATGCCGCGGCCCTGCACTGCCGGCAGGCCCGCCGCGCGTTCCGCCGCAAGCCGTGCGGCCGCGACAAGGTCGCGACATATTCACTCTGCGACTAATACTTCCATATATTTATGGACACCGTTCCCTTCCGGGAGCTACCTTGCCGGCGCCGCGCCGCCGCTCAAACGCGCCCGCGAACTCAAGGCGCGCGCGTTCCTCGGCCTGGCCGAGCCCGACTGAATCCCAATTGGCGCAATTTCTACATTACCGCCCGCACGAACTGCAGGGACTGCCGCTGCCGAAAGACATCAACGGCGGCCTCAGAGCCCCGGCGTCATCGGCGCGCTGCCGGCGGCGCCTGGATCAACTGCTGACCCTGCGTCTTCGCGCCGAAATCACCGCGAAGCAGGCCGTGAACAAAGCCTTCGGATTCTGGTTCCCCGCCGACGGCAACCAGGGCTTCGGCGAGCAGGGCTATGTGCTGCACCTGCGCACGGCATCGCCGAGTTCATCGAGGAAACCGCCGGCGGAAAACCCCTGACCGAAACCGACGTCGCCGCCGCCGACTTCCCGGTCTCGATGACCAAACCCGCGCTCGACGCCCTGCCGCAGGCCGAGGCGCAAGGCCAGGCGGAATTCGCGAAAGCCTGGGAAGCCGCGACGAAATCCGGCCAGATCCAGTGCCTCAAGCGCGCCGATGCCGCCGACGCCTGCCTCGAAAAATTCGCCACGCATTTCAAGCTGTACTTCGACCCGAAGCCGACCGGGCTGCCGCCGCTCGCGGGGCGTTAGGAATGTCGCGGTGTCGGCGCTCCATCGACACCGCGACGTTGCGATTCGCCTCCGGCTCGTCACAACTCGGTAAATCATCACGACGCGAAATACGCAGGCCGCGCTGAGCGCAGCGAGCCGCAACATCGAGGTGCCTGTGCAACGTCGAGACCGCGACGTTGCGGTTCGCCTTCGGCTCACCACGACCGACGCCGCGGAGGGCGGCGCGCGTGAAGAACGGTTCACGCCGGCCCACCGGCTTCAGCGGCCTCGTCAGTGCCGGGGATGCCGTCAGCATGCGCCCGGATCGCACGCACACCTTGCGAGCACGCGCACCTGGAATACCATCGCAGGCGACTTCTCGAGCACCATCGAGGTCACCGTGAGCGCACAGATTCGCCTTCCGATCGATCGGGCGTGCGGCCGGCTCTTCGGCACGGCGTTGCTGCTTCTGCTGCTGAGCGCGGCACCGGCGCTGGCGCTCGATCCCGACGCGAAATTCCGCGACTACGCGATCGACAACTGGAGCGTCGACGACGGGCTGCCGCAGGTATCGGTCCTGAGCATCACCCAGGACCCGATCGGCTATATCTGGATCGGCACGCAGAACGGTCTCGCGCGCTTCGACGGGCTGCGATTCCAAATCTTCGACCGCCGCAACAGCGACGGTGCCAATCCCACGAACGTACATGCGAGCCTGCGCGACCGGCGCGGCCGGCTGTGGTTCGCGACGCCGGCCGGACTGACCCTCTACGAAAACCAGCGCTTCCGCACCGTCGCGATCGATCCGCCGACCAAGCCCGTCTATGCCGTCGCCGAGAACGCCGACGGCGAAATCTGGATTGCGACGCCCAATGGCGCCATGCGCCTCGCCGGCGAAAAGATGATTCCCGTCGACGGCGCCGGCACGCCGGCCTACAGCCTCATCCGCAGCGGCGAAGACCTCTGGGTCGGCGGCCTCGGTACCGTGTCGCGCCATTCCGCGGAAGGCAGCCGCAGCTACACGATTCCGGCTGCCGGCACGGTCCAGGTGACGCGTCTCGCCGTCGTCGACGGCAATGTCTGGATCGGCACGGCCAACGGCCTGTTCCTGCTGATCAAGGGCGCGGAAACGCCGGTCGCGCAGCCGCTCGATCTGCAGGCGAAAGGACAGGCCTCCGAAGCCCTGCGCGTGGAAAACCTGCATGTCGATCGCAACGCGAATCTTTGGATCAGCACGCCGTCGACCGTCTATCGTCGACGGCCCAATGGCGAAGTCGAAGTGATCGACAACCGCGATTTCGTCAGCAACGCCTATGTCGTCAGCGCTTTCGAGGATCGCGAAGGCAATCTGTGGCTCGGCAGCCGCACCGAGGGACTGTTCCGCCTGTGGGACGGCTGGGCCAAGCAACTCGGCCAGCGCGAAGGACTGACCGACCCGCTGATCTGGAGTCTGGCGCGCGACGGCCAGGGCCGCCTCGTGCTCGGCTCGAACTCCAACGTCATGCGCCTGACCGACAGCGGCATCGAGGAAATGGTCTCGACGCGACAGATTCCGAATCTCGCCGCCTACGAGATGAGCTACGACAACCGCGACCGGCTATGGATCGGCACGCGATCGGGCATGGCGATGATGGACCAGGGCAAGATCGTTGAGCATCGTCAGGATCAGCGCAGCATTGGCGGGATCGAGCCGCGCGACCAGCCCGGCGAACAGGTCGGCGGGCA
>CAMLLF010000707.1 GCA_946480705.1 uncultured Lysobacteraceae bacterium
CCGATTCGGCTGAGCTCGTCCTCGACGAGGATCGCGAGCGCTTCGCCCAGGAGCTCGTCCTTCGAGCTGAAGTAGTACGTCGTCGCCGCCAGCGGCACGTCGGGGCCGGTGAAGGTGGACAGCCCGATGCGGTTCCAGTCGACGTGGAACTTGTAGACCGTCAACGCATTGAGGTACTGCCACGAGGACACGAAATAGTTCGGCGTACCCGCCGGCGGCGTGCCGGTCTGCAGGCGCGCGTTGCTCGGCAGCAGCGAGAAATCGGCCGTCGGCGCATCGAACGAAACGATCTGCACGGACGGAAGACCGGCGTACATCTGCGCCTTGTTGAGCGCGTAGACGCGCGGCGCGATGAAGGCGTTCGGCGACAGAAAGTTCAGCAGGTTGGTCGACAGGTAGATGCCGTCGGTCCAGATGCCGAGCTTCGGCGCGTCGTTCAGTCCACCCGCGACCGCGATCGAATAGAAGTTCCAGCCGCCCTTCAGCGGGTCGCCGGTTTTCGAGACCGCGAAGCACTGGAACGCGCCCGGCGGATTGATGACGTTGTTCGAGCCGTCGCGCGTGTAGGCGACGTCCGTGATGACCCAGCGGTCCTCGAACGTGTCGTACAGGACGACCGCGTCACCCTGGTTGTTCGTGTCGCACAGGTTGCCGAAGCTGCCCTGGCTCATCAGCGTGTTCAGCGTGAATGCCGCGACGCGGAACCCGTCGGACTTGCGGAAGATGCCGACCGACGAATTGATCGCCTGGATGTAGTAGACCGGACCGACGTCGCCGTTGGCGTCCGGCGGATAGGTCGAGCCGAAGGTCGCGAAATCGAGACCCTCGAACGTGATGGTCGGCGCCCGTGCCGCTGAGCCGACGACCGGCACGGCACTCGCGGGACCGGCCGTTGCCCCGCCGGCCAGCTCGCGCGGATGGGACTCGGGATCGGCCGGCCTGGCCGCGTTGCCGCGGACCGGCGTCCCTCCCGACAGCGTGCGCAGATCGATCGTCGTCGAACCGGCCAGGCGCATCCGCGCCTCGGTCGGCTTTCCGGCCGATGCCGGCGCCGATCGCGTCGCGTCGTATTCCGTCGGACTCTGCGCGGCTGCGCCGACCGCGAACGCGGACGACAGCGCAAAGACGAGTGTTGCGAGCATTCGATTCATCGGATCTTTCCCCCTGAGAAAAAAGCGGACCCAGCAATGCATCAACGGTGCCATCAAGAAACGGCACCGAACGGATGACCTGCTTTCCCCTGTGTCGCCCGCCGGAAGCATTGCCAACGAGGCACGGCGCGCCTCGTTCGAGTACCAACGGCGTTCCGGTGCCGCATCGCTTCCGGGCGTTACACACCGGCTAGCGGATTCCCGTGCCAATGCACATCAATTCCGGTCCGGATGGTGTTCGGCGGCTTCGCACTGTTGATGACACGAGCCAGTCACCGCCTGGCGACGATCCTGATATCCGTCGCAACAGCGAGCCCTCACAAACGTGAACGGCCGGCGGGACGCGCGGTGAAGGAAAACGCCGGCACACCCGCGACTCGGTCGCCGCATCGCTCCGACGACGATCGAGATAGCCGCACCGGTCGCAAGCCCCGCGTCGCCTTGACGCCCACGGCCGCGAGTGGTGTGCTCGGCCCCGTCGCGCGACAGCGGCGTGCGCCGGAACGTCGCCCGCGCCGACGCATACAAGGCCAGTTGATCGGAGGATTTCCGATGCGATCGATCCCGAGTGGACTGCGTTACGGACTGGCCTTCGTGCCGCTCACCCTGCTGCCGCTCGCGGCCGCCGGCATCCACGCCGGCATCCCGGCCGCGCTGGCCGGCGCATTCCCGCTGCTGTTCCTGTTCGTCATCGTCCCGATCGCCGACACGTTGATCGGCACCGACCGCGCGAACGTCGCGCCCGAGCAGGCCGCGTCGCTGGAAAACGACCGGCACTATCGATGGCTGACCTGGCTCATGGTGCCGATATGGCTGAGCCACCTCGCCTGGGCGCTGTACGTCTACGCCACCGCGCCACTCGGCGGCGCCGCGGCCGCGATGTGGATCGTTTCCCTCGGCATCGTCGGCGGCGTCAGCGCCATCAACACCGCGCACGAGCTGATCCACAAGACCGGCCGCCTCGAACCCGGCCTCGGCGGCCTGCTGCTCGCCAGCGTGATCTATGCCGGATTCAAAGTGGAACACGTGCGCGGCCATCACGTGCACGTATCCACGCCGCTCGACACCTCGTCGGCCCGACTCGGGCAATCCGTCTACGACTTCCTGCCGCGTGCGCTCGTCGGCAACGCGCGGCACGCGTGGTCGCTCGAAGTGCAGCGATTGCGCGCACTGAATCTACCGGCGCTGCATTGGCGCAACGAACTGATTGCGTGGTACGCGCTGAGTGCCTTGATCGGTGCAGCGGCGTTCTTTGCACTGGGCTGGGGAGGCGTGATCGGGTTTGCGATCCAGGGCTTCGTCGCTGCCGTGACACTCGAAGTCATCAACTACATCGAACACTACGGCCTGGAGCGGCGGATGACCGCGGGCGGGCGCTACGAGCGCGTCACGCATCATCACTCGTGGAATGCCGCGCAGACACTGACCAACGCGATGCTGTTTCAGCTGCAGCGGCATGCGGATCATCATGCAAATCCGCGAAGGCGGTATCAGGCGTTGCGGCACCATGAGGACAGTCCGCAGTTGCCTGGGGGCTATGCCAGCATGTTTGTGTTGGCGTTGGTGCCGCCAATTTGGCGGACGGTGGTTGATCCGAGGGTGAGGGAGTGGCGTGCCGGCGCTATCGCGGGCGCGTGAAGGTTTCGAGGAAAGCAGGC
>CAMLLF010000708.1 GCA_946480705.1 uncultured Lysobacteraceae bacterium
GCGCAGTTGCTTCAGCGTCTCCACGGCCGCAGCGCGCTCGCGCCCCGCGTCCGGGTTGTCGCGCAGGGCGCGCGTGCGCTCGAACCACAACTGGCGCTGTTCGATCTGCCAGGACTCCTCGCGCGGCTGACCGGGCGCGTGGCCGATCTCGCTTTCGGCCAGCTTGTCGATGTGTTTGGCCTGGCGGTGCCAGGCCGAGGCCGGTGCGAGCGGAAGCAGCACCAGACCGGCGAACGCTCCCCACGCGCGCCAGTCGCTGAACGACTTATGCATACGAATCTCCCCGATACGTCATGCCGCCCGCCGGACGCAGGCCGCAGAGATCTCGATCCTAAGGCGTAGTGCGGACGGACTCATAGGCCGAAACTCACGGCCCTAATGACCGATTTGCATAGTTCCGCGGACGATTATGTCTGGAAGCGACTCAGCGCAGGGGCCGCCGCACCGGCAGCTGTGCCGCGGCGAGCCCGGCGAGCAGCAGCAGGGTCCAGCCATTGAGGATCCGCGGCAACGACGGCAGTGCGGCCTGCAGATCCGCGAGCCAGCTGGCGCCTTCGAGCAGCAGCCCGGCGCCGGCGAGCACGGCGAGCGTGCCCAGCAGGACGGCGATGCCGCGCCGCTCCCAGCGCGGATCGAGCAGCGCGGCGGTCTCGGCGCGGCGCGCGACACGCGTGGCGAAATCCGCCGGCAGGTCGACCGGCAGGGGTTCGCGCAGCGCCCGGGCGATCAGGCGGTACGAGGCAGGTGCTTCCGTACCAGCCGCACCGCGCTCGGCGTCGAATGCCTGCTCCTGCCGCAGCCATTCCGTCTGCTGTGCCGGCGACACGATCGGATCGGTCTTCATGCGGTCTCTCCGAGGCGGGCCTGCAGCCGCTCGCGCAGGCGCAGACGGCTGCGAAACAGGTGGCTCTTGATCGTGCCGGCCGGCAATCCGCTGACCTGCACGATCTCCGGAATCGTCAGTTCGTCGAGGTGATACAGCGTCAGCAGCATGCGCGGCAACGGCGGCAGCGCATCGATCGCCGCGCGCAGATGATCGCGCAGTTCCGCATCGGCCCAGGCCGACTCCAGATCGAAGCCGTCGCCCTCCTGCAGATACGGGTCGTACTCGCCGTCGTCGGCCGCATCGACGAGCGGCACCTGCTTCTTTTCCAGGTGCCGCAGCGCGACGGCGTATGCGACGCGGCCGATCCACGATTTCAAGGTGCTTTCGTAGCGGAACTGATGCAGGTACTGGTGCACGCGCAGGAACGCTTCCTGGCACAGCTCGCGCGTATCTTCCGGATGCCGCACGAGCCGCTGGATGATGTGCCAGCACAGTCCCTGGTGATCGGCGACCAGACGCTCGAACGCGCCCGCGCGCCGCGCGAGCACGGCATCGACCAGCACGCGGTCCGGGTTCGTCACGAAGATCGCTCCATGCGCCGCAAGATACGGAAACCGCGACGGCGGTTGCAGCGCCGTCGCGAAACGAGGAAATGGAGGGAAGCGGGTGGCAACCGGAGAAGGCGTTGACGTGCCTCTCTGGTTGCTACCTGCTCACGTCGGGTTCTTGCCGATGCTCTTGCAACCGCCCCGCCCGCACACGTATCCATAGCCCGCGACCGGCCGTTGCGCCGACGGCTAGCGGAGAACCCCATGTCCACGCAGTTCCTGATACCGATCGCCCTGTTCGGCTGCATCACGTACGTCGTCAAGCTGCTCATCGACGCGCGCCTGCGGATTCTGATGATGCGCGCCGGCAGTTCGGACGAGCTGATCCGGTCGATTCTCGACGGCGAGGCGCTGCAGCGCCGATATGCCTCGCTGCGTTCCGGCATCACGCTGCTCGCGCTGGCCGCGGGCTTCGCGCTGATCCAGCTGTTCGGCTGGAACGACATCACGCCCGGCGCGATCGCGGTGATCGCCGCGGCCGTCGGCGTCGGCAATCTCGCCTACTACGCACTGACGAACCGGCGCTGAACAGCGGCGGGCGGCCCGTGCCGGTTGCCGCCGGCGCGACGCTGCCACAGACTCCGGCGACGCCTCCGACGGACATCGCCATGGCCGAGGACATCCCCGCTGCGGTTCGCGAAATCCTGCTGTCGTTTCCGGAAGCCGAGGAATACGTCTCGCACGGCTCGCCGAATTTCCGCGTGCGCGGCAAGACTTTCGCGAGCTTCCTCGTGAACCATCACGGCGACGGCCGCGTCGCCATGTGGCTGGCGTCGCCGCCCGGCGCGCAGGAACAGCACGTGCGCGACGAACCGGAATATTTCTTCGTGCCGCCCTACGTCGGCCCGCGCGGCTGGCTCGGCGTCGAACTCGACAAGGGGCTCGACTGGAAACGCGTCGCCGGCCTCGCGCGCGAGGCCTACGAAAAGGCCGCGCCCGCGGCGCTGAGCAAGCAGATCGGCAAGACCATCGTCATCGTGCCGCCGAAGGCAATGATGAGCGCCGAGGAACGCGACCCGATGCTCGCGCCGGCCGTGCAGAAACTCGTGGAGCCCTTGCGCGGGTACTGCCTGTCGCTACCCGAAGTCGTCGAGGATCCGCGCTTCGGGTCGCCGTCCTGGCAGGCCGGCAAGCGCACGTTCGCGACCGCCTACCGCTACGACGGCACGCTGACCTTCGCGTTCTGGGTCGGCGTCGAGCAGCAGGGGCTGTACACCGCCGACAGACGCTATTCGATCCCGCCCTACATGGGCCACAACGGCTGGATTGCCCTCGCCGTCGGCGCGAAGCCGAACTGGAAAGAGATCCGCAGCCTCGCGCTGCAGAGCTATCGGCACTTCGCGCTGAAGCGGATGCTCGCGAAGCTCGAC
>CAMLLF010000709.1 GCA_946480705.1 uncultured Lysobacteraceae bacterium
TTCAGACGCTGCGCCAGCGGCACGTCGCCGTGGGCGTGCGAATAGGCATCGCTGAGCTGGTTGAGCTGGTCGTCGCCGAGGCCGAGTGCGCGGCCGACATCGCGCGCGGCGCTCTTGCGCCGGTACATGATCACGGTCGCCGCGAGCGCGGCGCGATCGCGGCCGTACTTGTCGAACACGTACTGGATGACTTCCTCGCGGCGCTCGTGCTCGAAGTCGACGTCGATGTCGGGCGGCTCGTCGCGCTCCTCGGAAATGAAGCGCTCGAACAACAGGCTGCTTCGGACCGGATCGATCGACGTGATGCCGAGGCAGAAGCAGACGGCCGAGTTCGCGGCCGAACCGCGGCCCTGGCAGAGAATCGGCGGCTTCTGCGCGCGCGCCCAGTGCACGATGTCGTGCACGGTCAGGAAGAAGTGCTCGTATTCGAGCTTTTCGATCAGCGCGAGTTCGTTCTCGAGCTGGCGGCGGTTCTTCTCGTCGATGCCGCCGGGCCAGCGCCAGCCGGCGCCGGCCCAGGTCAGTGCGCGCAGGTGATCGATCGGCTTGACGCCGGACGGCACGACTTCGCTCGGATATTCGTAATGCAGCGAATCGAGGCGAAATCGGCAGCGCCGCGCGATCGCGACTGACTCGGCCAGCAGCTCGGCCGGATAGATGCGCGTGAGCGCCGGCAGCGGACGCAGATGACGTTCGCCGTTCGGAAACAGCGCATGACCGGCCTGCTCGACCGTGGTGTTCAGGCGGATCGCGGTCATGACGTCCTGCAGCGCGCGCCGCCGGCGCTGGTGCATGTGCACGTCGCCGGCCGCAACGAGCGGCAGACCGTGCCGCTGCGCGAGGGCCTGCAGGCCGGCCTGGCGCTGCGCATCGGTGCCGTCGCGGTGCAGCTCCACCGCGATCCATGCGCGTTGTGGAAAAGTGCTTTTCATCCACTCCGCCTGCGCGTCGACGGCGGCCCCGGTCGTCGTCTTCGGCGCGATCCAGAGCGCGAGCAGACCCTCGCTGCAGGGCTCCACGTCGCGGCGGCCGGCGCGGTATTCGCCTTTTTCGCTGCGCCGGCGCGCCTGCGTGATGATGCGGCAGAGATTGGCGTAGCCGGTCTGGTCTTCGACGAGCACGACGAGCACGAGGCCGTCGTCGAGACGCAGCTCGCTGCCGACGATCAGCGGCAGGCCGCGGTCGCGCGATGCATTGAACGCGCGCACGATGCCGGCGAGCGAGCATTCGTCGGTGATCGCGAGCGCCGCGTAGCCGAGTTTTTTCGCGCGCTCGAACAGCTCGTCGGCCGACGACGCGCCGCGCTGGAAGCTGAAGTCCGACAGGCAGTGCAGTTCGGCATACGCGCAGTCGGGTTCGCCCGGCATGGACTCCTGCACCGGCGGGGTCGTCGCAGCGTTCTGCGACGTTTCCTCGGCCGCTGCCGCTTTCAGCGCATCGCGCCGGCGCCGCCGTTCGGCCAGATCGATCGGTGCGTCGCTCATGCAAACCAGCCGTGCAGCATCCAGCCGCCGTCTTCGCCGGCAGGCAGGAATGCCCAGGCGCGCTGGCCGTTGGCGCAGCGCACGACGTAGTAGTCGCGGCGCGCATCCGCGCCGTCCCACCAGCCGCTTTCGATGCGCTCGGGTCCCGAAAGGATCTGGGCCGGCGGCTGGCGCAGCGGTATTGGCTGCGTGAGCAGCCAGAGCGGGCGCGACGCCGCAGGCTGCCGCGACGGCAAGTCGGCGGGATCGACGACGGCAGCTTTTGCCGGGCGCGGCTTGCGCGCGCCGCCGGCGGGCTGCGCAGCGAGCGGCGTGAAGCGCCAGGCGCGCTCGGGACGGTGGTCGGCGACGCAGGCCAGCCCCTGCAGCGCCTCGTCGCCGAGCCGGCTGCGCAGCCGCTCGGTCAGCGCGGGCCAGTCGAGTCCTTCGCTGCGCGCGGGCTCGAACAGGTCGCGATGGCCCGGGCGAAACGGCGGCAGGTCGTCGGCGGCGAGCGCGATCGCGCTGACTTCGGCGGGAATCTCGGCGCGCTCGAGCCGGCCGCGGCAGAATTCATACAGTGCCGGTGCTTCGCGCTGCACGCTGACGAGTCCGACCGGCACGCGCGTGGTCGCATGATTCTCGTGTTCGAGCCGCAGTTCGAACCGCTGTACGCCGCTGTCGCGCACGTGCAGATACAGCGCGAGTTCGTGCACGAGACGCCGCAGCGGAAACAGCAGCGGCTGCCAGCTGTCGACGAGCGCATCGAGTTCGATGCGGCGCGAGAAGCGATCCGGCGGCTGATACAGCGTCAGCGCTTCCGCCGTCTGGCCGCGCAGTACGTCGAGATGACGTACGCCGTCGGGGCCCATGCGCCGCGTCAGTTCCACGCGCGGCAACGCGAAAATATCGCGCAAGGTGCGAAATCCCATTCCCTGCAGCGGCGCAACGGTCTGAGCCGGCAGGCCGGCCAGTGCGATCGGCGCCTGATTGAGCGCGGTCAGCATCGCATCGCGCTGGCGCAGCGCGATCTGTCCGTAGCTCAGCGCGAGCACGCGCGCCGCGGCGGCGACCGGCGCGACGCCGAGCCGGTAGGTATCGAAGCCGAGCGCCCGCAGTTCCGCATGCAATTGGTGCTGCAGCGCGGGCCAGCCTTTAAACAGCGTGAGGCTCGCGCCGACCTCGAGCCAGAGCGTATCGGGTTCGCTGCGGCTGACCTGGCCGCTGAAGCGATAGGCCCAGGTCGCGAGCAGATGCAGCGCCTGCCGTTCGGCGTCGGATTCGCGCCTGCGCGCATCGAGTTCGGCGCAGAGCGCACGCGCCGTCGCCAGTACGAGTCCG
>CAMLLF010000710.1 GCA_946480705.1 uncultured Lysobacteraceae bacterium
GCAGTGACCAGGCCGCTGCGACTGTTTATCAAAAACACAGCACTCTGCAAACACGTAAGTGGACGTATAGGGTGTGACGCCTGCCCGGTGCTGGAAGGTTAATTGATGGGGTCAGCCGCAAGGCGAAGCTCTTGATCGAAGCCCCAGTAAACGGCGGCCGTAACTATAACGGTCCTAAGGTAGCGAAATTCCTTGTCGGGTAAGTTCCGACCTGCACGAATGGCGTAACGACAGCGGCGCTGTCTCCACCCGAGACTCAGTGAAATTGAAATCGCTGTGAAGATGCAGCGTTCCCGCGGCAAGACGGAAAGACCCCGTGAACCTTTACTATAGCTTTACACTGAACGTTGAGTTCGTCTGTGTAGGATAGGTGGGAGGCTATGAAACCAGGACGCTAGTTCTGGTGGAGCCACCCTTGAAATACCACCCTGATGTGCTTGACGTTCTAACCTAGATCCGTAATCCGGATCGGGGACCGTGTATGGTGGGTAGTTTGACTGGGGCGGTCTCCTCCCAAAGAGTAACGGAGGAGCACGAAGGTGCGCTAATCATGGTCGGAAATCATGAGGTTAGTGTAAAGGCAAAAGCACGCTTGACTGCGAGATAGACATGTCGAGCAGGTACGAAAGTAGGTCTTAGTGATCCGGTGGTTCTGTATGGAAGGGCCATCGCTCAACGGATAAAAGGTACTCCGGGGATAACAGGCTGATACCGCCCAAGAGTTCATATCGACGGCGGTGTTTGGCACCTCGATGTCGGCTCATCACATCCTGGGGCTGTAGCCGGTCCCAAGGGTATGGCTGTTCGCCATTTAAAGTGGTACGCGAGCTGGGTTCAGAACGTCGTGAGACAGTTCGGTCCCTATCTGTCGTGGGCGTTGGAGATTTGAGAGGGGCTGCTCCTAGTACGAGAGGACCGGAGTGGACGAACCTCTGGTGTTCCGGTTGTCACGCCAGTGGCATTGCCGGGTAGCTATGTTCGGAAGCGATAACCGCTGAAAGCATCTAAGCGGGAAGCGCGCCTCAAGATGAGACCTCCCGGAGCACAAGCTCCCTGAAGGGCCCAGGTAGACTACCTGGTTGATAGGGTGGGTGTGTATCGCAGTAATGCCGAGCTAACCACTACTAATGACCCGTGCGGCTTGATCATATAACTCCAAGACGCTTCGCTTAGCCTCAACAACACGTTGACGCGGCACGTTCCCAACACACGTTCACATCCCAAGTCACAACGCCGAGTCCGCGCAACACTGCGCGACTCCAACGTCTCCCTGGCGGCCATAGCGGTTTGGTACCACCCGATCCCTTCTCGAACTCGGAAGTGAAACGAACCCGCGCCGATGGTAGTGTGCATCCGCATGCGAGAGTAGGTCACTGCCAGGGCCCTTTTTACCAACGCCATCCCTTACCGGGATGGCGTTTTGGTTTTGCGACTAAGCCATTCGTCGCAGTCGGCATAAGCCGCAGCGTACGCGTGCTGCAGTCTTTGCGCGCGCGTTTGGTGCAGGAACTTGGGTCGCCGACTGGCCGGCCGCGGCAATCAACGACTCACTGCAGCATCTCGCGCGCCCGGTCGTGTAGATCGCGCAATTAATTTGCAGCCAGCGAAATTACTCTTCGCGTTTTCAGCCATGCATTTAATGCAGTCGACTCGCAGCAAAATGCAATCACCTTTCCGGCACATAGCGATGGTCGCTAGCGACGTTCGCCTGAATTGCGATGCCACGACGACATATTGAGCCGCTTGCGCATATGTGTTCGCGGCGCATTGCCAATCGTTCGTCCGGTCCATCCTCGATCACTTGGCGGGTCTGATCAACATTGCAGCAGCTGCAACCATGTGTTCGCTGCCGGCTGAGTGCATTCGGCATTAGCTCGGGTACTGAGCTGGAAACTAGCCGCCGATGGCAGTGGCGTCGGCGTGTATCGACCGCGCAGCTGTATGAGCGCTTCGCGCGAGCAGTCTTCTGCGGCGCTAACGTTTCCGCGCGGTCAGCAACGCAGTTCCGCTTTTTCTGTTTCACTCAGCCCCGACTCGGATTGCTTCGCAATCAATTCGTCGGTGCGCTGCTGTGCCGTCTGTCCGGCGAGTACGCTCAGCGCGTCAATGAATTCACGTTGGAGCGTGCTCGTGTCACCGTGAAGCGGAAGGATGGCGAGTTTGCGTAACGCATTTCCTTCATCGCGCTGTTCGAAGTGCTGCAGAATCGCCGCGGTATTCGTCGCGCCGCGCGTACGGCAGAAATCGAGCAGCTCGATGAGAAGGGGAACGCCTGGCTTGCGAAGTCCTGCGAAAACGTAAGGCGGAGACGGAACCGACTCGATGAAGCCCGGATGCTGCAGCAACAGCGCGACCGCGTACCGCACGACGCTACGCTGCGCGTCCGTCGTCTGCACCGGCAGCGCCGGTGACAGCTTGGGATCGCTGTGCTTCGCCGTGTCGCCACGTAGCTGCGCGACGCGCTCGTCCAGCATTTCCTCGACGCCTTCGCGCATCTGAGGCGACAGGCTCGCCGACAACGACCATCGAATCGCCGTTTTGTCGGTCAGCATTTCCTGCATGCGATCGCGGAACGCGCCTTCGGGGATCGATCCGATCAGTTCCTTGCAGCGCTCGGCAAGACGCGCGCGTCCATCCGCACTCCGCAAGTCCGTACCGCTTTCCTGATGCGCAAAGAAAAACTCGCTGAGCGGTGTCGCTGCGACAAGGCGCTGTTCGAAGCCGTCACGGCCTTCCTGGCGAATCAATGTATCCGGATCTTCGCCGTCGGGCAGAAAAAGAAAATGGGCCTGGCGGCCGTCG
>CAMLLF010000711.1 GCA_946480705.1 uncultured Lysobacteraceae bacterium
TACGCCGCGCTATTCGGCGCAGCGCACGGCGGCCGCGGTGCTCAAGGCCGTCAACCGTCACCATCTGCGTCATCCGGTCGCGAACGATCCGGGCTTCGTGCTCTGGCAGAAACTTGGCGTGCAGGCCTGGCCCAGCGTCGTGCTGCTCGACGCGCAGGCGCGGCCGGTCGCGATCTTCACGGGTGAAGGGCGGCGGCAGGAAATCGATCGCCGCATCACTCACCTGCTCGACGATGCGATCGCGAACGCCACCCGCGTCTACGAAGGCTGGCCCGCGGTCGGCCGGCCCGAGCCGCGGCTGCCGCTCGCGTTCCCGGCGCGCGTCGTGGCGACCGACCGGCACCTCTACATCGCCGACACGGCGCACCATCGCGTGCTCGAGACCACGCACGAAGGCCGCATCCTGCGGCAGTTCGGTTCGGGCAACGCCGGCTACTGGGACGGCCGTCTCGTCGATTGCGGCCTGGCCTCGCCGCAGGGGCTTGCGCTCGCGAAGGACGCGCTCTACGTCGCCGACACCGGCAACCACGCGGTGCGCCGCATCCGTCTGCTCGCCGGCGACGTCGAGACGGTGATCGGCACCGGCAGGGCCGGCCGCGACCGGCCCCAGCAGCACGGCGAACCGACGGCGGTCGGCCTCTGCGCACCGGTCGATCTCGTCGCGCACAACGAGCACCTCTACGTGACCGTGGCCGGGCAGCATCAGGTCTGGGACCTCGATCTCACGCGAAGTACGCTCGACGTGCTCGCCGGATCGGGCCACTTCGGCCTGCAGGACGGCGCCGGCGCCTACGCGAGTTTCGCGCAGCCGGCGGGCATCGCCGCGCTCGGGCCGGCATTGTTCGTCGTCGATGCCGGCGCCGGCGCGGTGCGCGCGATCCGCATCGCCGACCGCCAGGTGACGACCGTCGTCGGAGCCGGTCCCTGGGAGTTCGGCGACGCCGCCGGCAAGCGCGACGCCGTGCGGCTGCAGCATCCGCAGGGCGTCGCCGTGGATCCGCGGGGGCTCGTCTTCGTCGCCGACAGCTACAACAGCAAGCTCAAGGCGATCAACCTCAAGAACGGCGAGACGCGCAGCTTCAGTCTGCCGTATCGCTTCCATGAACCCGAAGGCGTCAGCCTCGCCGGCGGCGCGCTGTGGATCGCGAACACGAACGCGCACGAGATCGTGCGCGTCGATCTCGCCAACGGAAGCTGCCAGCGCGTCGCGGTCGGCGAGTGATGCCGGGGCAGGGCGGCTCGCCCGTGCCTCATGGTGGCGTCGCGCCCTCCTTCGCGTTGCGCCGGGACTTGATTCGGCTGATTCCGCGCACATAAGTCCCGCTTCGCACGACAATCCGCCGCATGGAAACCAGCCCAGCTCCCGTGCCGTTCGACGGCAAGGCCTTCGTCCGCCACCTGACCAGCTCACCGGGCGTCTATCGCATGATCGACGCGCGCGGCGAGCTGCTCTATGTGGGGAAGGCGCGCGACCTCAAGAAACGCGTCGGCAGCTATTTCCTGAAGCCGAGGCTGGAACCGCGCATCATGGCGATGATCGCGCAGATCGCGCGCGTCGAGACGACGCTGACGCGCACCGAAGGCGAGGCGCTGATCCTCGAGGCTCAGCTCATCAAGTCGCTGAAGCCGCGCTACAACATCCTGCTGCGCGACGACAAAAGCTATCCGTATATTTTTATTTCCGCAGGTCCGGAAGCGCCGCGCGTGGGGTTCCACCGCGGCGCCAAGACCGAGAAGGGACGCTACTTCGGCCCGTTTCCGAGCGGCTACGCGGTGCGCGAGAGCCTGAGCCTCATGCAGAAGCTGTTTCTCGTGCGCCAGTGCGAGGACAGCTATTTCCGCAACCGCTCGCGTCCGTGCCTGCAGTATCAGATCAAGCGCTGCAGCGCGCCCTGCGTCGGGCTCGTCGACGATGCGGACTACGCGCAGAGCGTCCGTCATGCGGCGATGTTTCTCGATGGCAAGAGCAATCAGGTCATCGACGAAACGGTCGCGCGCATGGAAGCGGCGAGCCGCGCGCTGGAATTCGAGAAGGCTGCGGCGCTGCGCGATCAGGTCGCGACGCTCAAGCAGGTGCAGGCGCGCCACTACGTGCACGGCGCCAGCGCCGACATGGATGTGCTCGGCATCGCGATCGACAACGGCCTGGCCTGCGTGTCGGTGCTGTTCTTCCGCAACGGCATCAGCCTGGGCTCGCGCGATTTCTTCCCGCGGCTGCCGTTGGATGCCAGCGAGGCTGACGTGCTCGCCGCCTTCATCGCGCAGTACTACCTCGAACGCCCGCCGCCGGAGGAAATCATCGTCGGTCACGCGGGCGAGGAATTCGAGGTGCTCGGCGAAGCGCTGGCCGCACAGGCTGAACGCAAGGTCGGGATCAAGACCAGCGTGCGCGCCGAGCGCGCGCGGTTTCTCGAACTCGCGCAGAAGAACGCCGCCGCGGCGCTCGCGGCGCGGCTCGCGAGCCGGCAGACCGTGCGCGACCGCTTCGAGGCGCTGCGCGAACTGCTCGAACTCGACGAGACGCCGGCGCGTATCGAATGTTTCGACATCAGCCACACGCTGGGCGAAGCCACGGTCGCGTCCTGCGTCGTGTTCGGCCACGAGGGCGCGGAGAAATCGCATTACCGCCGCTTCAACATCAGCGGCATCACGGCGGGCGACGACTACGCCGCAATGCATCAGGCGCTGGAGCGGCGCTTCAAGCGCCTTGCCGCAGGTGAGGGGGTCATGCCCGACATCCTGCTGATCGACGGCGGCAAGGGGCAGGTCGCGCAGGCGCTCGCCGTGCTCGAGGAACTGG
>CAMLLF010000712.1 GCA_946480705.1 uncultured Lysobacteraceae bacterium
CCTTTGCTGAGAGTCTCTACTAATCCCTGGGCTCACTTTAAGGGGGATGGACCGTTCGAGCTGGCAGTGTCGCCTCCTGTAGCTAGCGCGATTTGGCACGTTGATTCCACGCCGCATACGTCTTGGGCGCATCCATTCTCTTGATTTCTTCCCATGCTCGGACAGCGCGAGCATGTGTCGCCTTAGGCTCTTTGCTCATGAAGTCGGAAATGAAGTTGATGTAACGACCATGAGGAATTCGAGCAAAAGAATCGGTTTCCTGATTTAGTTCAATATATTTCTGTACCACGTCGCGGTAGCTAATCGATCTACCGGCAGCGATTTCATCCTCTCTCCAGCGATTCAAGCGATAGCGAGCACCAGACTTTGGCTTAATATTCGGCGCGATCTTCTTCGCTTCGGATGCGATGAAGTCTTTGGTCGTCCGGTTGCTGGTGTAGTGCCGTACCGGAAGGTCGAGGCCAAGACCTATGTCGATGTCCTTGATTCCAGTTTTTTGTGGAAGCTTCTGATCCGCCGGCACTATCTCACCCTTGGCGAGATAGTGCCGGATTGCGGCCTCGAGCTCATTCTTCCTGAGCCTTGAAGCATTGCGAATGCCTAATCCGCGCGCGAAGGAACGAAGGTCTTCAACGAACCAGTAACCATTGTCGAACTGCTCGACTGACAGGGTTGGTGCTAGTGTCTTTCTCATAAGACGACTTTATCCGTCGACCTCCGCAATCGAAAGCGAAAAGTGATCGAACAACGACCTGGCGGGCGCTATATGTGATGCCCGGCAACAGGGTCGCGGCCGAACCACTTGGGCCGCCGGTGCTGTTTGACCAGCCCATACTACGAGGAGAAATCAATGCTTAGCCGAGCGGCCGTGATACGCCAGTTTATGGAACTGGGCGTTGGCGGGCACACGCCCCTCATGGTGCACGCGAGCATGCGTCGCGTCGGCCCGGTCGAGGGTGGCGCGGCCGGGCTTCTCGACGCCTTGTTCACGAGCCTCGGTCCGGAGGGGACACTGCTGATGGCTTTTGGCGCGGACGGTAGTCGCCCCTTTGACCGGCTCACCTCTCCCGTCGAGAAGGACATGGGCATTCTTGCCGAGGTCTTCCGTCAGCGAGAGGGAACCCGCGTCAACGACCACGCAGCCGCACGCTTCGGCGCCTCGGGCCCCCTCGCTGCGGAACTGCTTGGGTCAACGCCATTGCACGACTACCACGGCCCAGGATCGGTAATGTCGCGGTTGGCGGCCTTGAACGGAAAAGTTCTTCGCCTGGGCGCGGATCTCGACACCGTCACGCTGACCCATTGGGCTGAATACATCGCCAGCCTGCCGGAAAAGCGGCGCGTTCGCATCCGCTATGTGCGGGCCGATATCGGCGAGCAATGGATCGAGTCTCTCGATGACTGTGAGGGTATCGTTGGCGAAGGCGAATACTTCGCGCAGATATTGATAGATTTCCTGGCGGCGGGCAAAGCGCGCACCGCGCCCGTCGGCGCGTGTACGGCGGAACTATTCTCAGCGCCCGCCTTCGTCGACTTCGCCGTGACATGGCTGGAGTCGAAATTTCGCCAATCGAATGAAGTCCACAACTGCTGAAGGCAAACTCGAATTTTCCGCGTCTACGACCGAACAGGCGTTCGGCAATGGCCATGGATACACCGCGGAACTCAAGCGAGTCGCCGAGTCGCCGGGCATCGCGCCCGCAGCCAAGCTGCGCAAGGACGAGTTCAAGGCAGCGATTGCGCAATTCCTTCGCCGCTTCGCCAGGGCGCAGGAGACCGCTTCGAACGTCCCGGAAATCTGACGTCTGGTTCCTATGGCTGCAAGGCGCGTGAAAGTCAGGGGAATTTATTCTTATCAGTCAGATCCACAGGGACAAGAAGCCGGATTACGACGCGTTCGCCCATCAGACTCCGATGCTCACGGAGAAGCAGGTAGTCGAACAGTTCGGCTCGGGCGGCGGAGAGAGTGCGGCCTAACCGTCCGCTCAAGCGGATCTTCGGCGCCATGGCGTTGGCCTGCCCAGCTCAAACGTCAGGGACGCTTCGATAACGGTCAGGTTCGCTTCCCGCAAACGGCGGAAGCGAACCTGACCTGCCCCGTTTCATGACGCCGTTCAGGCAGCTAGAAATCAAGCCCGTTGGCAAACAGCACGTCGCCACCGGCAATGGAAACGACGTTCGAGTATTCCGACGTGTTGTTGGCATTGCAGGCCGACAGAATGATTCCGTTATTGCCAAGGAAACACTTCAGCGCACCCTGCCAACCGCTGCCGGAAGGCACATTGGTCAGCGGCGTGATATCGGTGGCGGTCATCACGATTCGACGCCCGCTGGATACGGGCTTTACCGTGGCCGTGCAACGGCCTGCCGAACAGGCGCCGCCGTTGACGGGTTTGCCAGTCGCGTCGAGGGTGACCACCTGCTCACCCAGAAAGACCATCGACGTGGCCGCGGTGGTCGTGGCGGCATTGATCGAATAGAACTCCATGCGGAAACTGGCCGGGCCATGACTGGTGATCGTCCAGCGCGCCGTGGTGTTCGCCCCCGAGTTGCTGGGTGCAGCGGCGCCGACGCACGGTCCGGAGACCTCGGTGCCCGCGCAGATCCGCGGCGTGTTCTGATCGCGGTTGGCGTAGTTGGCGGGGAACTCGCTGTGGTCGAAGTCGGCGGCGTTCTGGGTGTGCTCGAGATCGATGTCCACGCCTGCCAGCGTCTTGGCATTGCCATAGACCCGGTTGCGCTGGAACAGATTGGCCCAGCCGCTGGTGTCGCCGCCGCCGTTGTA
>CAMLLF010000713.1 GCA_946480705.1 uncultured Lysobacteraceae bacterium
TGCCGTTGATGTCGTCTTCGGCCGGACCGCCGAACACGAGATCGACGCCGTCGTTGCCGTCGATGACATCGGCTTCGCTCGCTCCGAAGATCAGGTCGATGCCGTTGCCGCCGGAGATGCGGTCCGCGCCGTCGCGACCGAACACGAGGTCCATGCCGTCGTCGCCGAACAGCGTGTCGTTGCCTGCGCCGCCGAAGACGAGGTCGACGAGGCCGGCCGAGCCGCGCACGGTGTCGTTGCCCGCGTTGCCGGTCACGAGATCCATGCCGTCGTTGCCGACGACCGAATCGTTGCCGTCGGAGCCGAACGCGAAGTCCATGTCGCGGCCCGCGTCGATGCGATCGTCGCCGTTGGCACCGAACACGAAGTCGACGCCGTCGTTCGCGCTGACGATGTCGTTGCCGTCATTGCCGAAGATGAAGTCGCCGAGCAGCGGGAACACGCCGGCGATCGTCGTGTTGCTGCCGACGATGGTGTCGTTGCCGATGCCGCCGAAGAAGAAGGTGCCGAACGGCACGTCGATGCCTTCGATGCCGAACACGCCGGGCACGACGTTCATGATCTGGTCGTTGCCCTGCTGGCCGAACAGGAAGTCGATGCCCATCTCGCCGTCGATGACATCGTTGCCGGCCGGGTGACCGAACAGCAGCGCGTCGCCGAACACGAAATCGGTGTAGCCATTGTCGTCGACGTTGCCGTCGTCGCCGCGGTCGGCCGCGACTTCGCCGCCGAAGATCGTGTCGTCGCCGGCCTGCCCGATCAGCAGATTGCCGAGATCGAATTCGAGCACGACCGGGCCCGCGGTCACGGTGTAGGAATTGCCGGCGCCGCCATGGATTTCGTCGTTGTCGCGGCCGCCGAGCACGATGTCGTGATCGTCGCCGGCGAAGACGCGATCGGCGCCCGGGCCGGCGACGACGAGGTCGTAGCCCGCATGGCTTTCGATGCAGTCGTCACCGCGCAGCGCGAAGACGAGGTTGATGTTGCCGCCGGTGACGATGTTGTCGTCCCACGGCGTGCCGATGACGACGCTGGCGGCGCCGATGTTGAATTCGAAGTTCCAGGTTTCGGCGTCGCAGAGCACTTCGCCGCCCTTCGTCCCGGCGCCGTCGGCCTTGGCTGCGCCCGCGTCTTCCGCTGCCGTCTTCGCGTCGGCGATCTCCTGCAGCCGCTTCGTACGCGAGCCCGGCAGCGACGGCACGCCGATCGGATCTTCGCTCGTGTAGGTCGGGCTGACCCAGTCGTTGAAATAGGTCTCGAACGTCGCCGCGTTGGTCGCGATCGCCGTGTTCTCGATGCGCGCGCCCTTATCCATGCCGGCCGCATCGAGCGCGAGACGCCACGCCTCCACGCGCGGTTCGATGTCGTCGAGCAGTGCCTGCGCGGCGTTCGCGATCGGCTGATAGCCCGCGCCGTCCTCGCTGACATTCACGGTCGGCGCGTAGTTCTCGAAGCCCAGCGTGTCGATGCAGGCGAGCAGGCTCGTTTCGTTGCGCGCGAATTCCGCTTCGGCGCCGGCGATTTCGGCTTCGAGGCGATCGCTGTCGGTTTCGTCGGGCAACGCGGAGATGCGCAGGTCGAGCGCATTCAGGCGCTCGCTGATCTTCGCGACCTGGCCGTTGATGCACTGGAGCACCGGGCCCTGATAGCGCGCGGTCTGCTCCGCACCAGCCAGCGTGATCTGCGCGGCCTTGCCCTGCAGTTCGCCGAGATCGGCGTTGACCTGCGCGAGGAATGCATCGTGCTGCGCCTGGATGCCGGCGGCGGTTTCGTCGAGCAGCGCCTGGCCGTTCGGGCCTTCGTGCACCTGCGTCTCGTAGAAGTCGACGAGTTCGTTCTGCGCTTCGAGGCGGAACAGTTCGATCTGGTCGGACTGCATCTGCACGACATCGTTCACACGTGCAAAGATCGCATTCTGCGCATCGATCAGCGCGACCAGATCGGTCTGCGACGCATCGACGGCGACGACCTCGTCGGGCACCGTGATGGCCGCGAGCGGCGCGAGCGCACCGGCCTTCAGCGGCATCGCGATGCCGCCGTCGGCGATCTCGCCGCGGAACGCGAGGCGGAACTGGTCGCCGGAAACGCGCAGGTTGTCGGCGAACAGCACGCCGGTCACGGAGTCGCCGAGTTCGATCGCGACGATCTGGTCGATGCCCGGATCGAAGTTCAGGCTGGCCCTGCGCGTGATCGTGTTCGCGGCGGAATCGACGATCCAGAAGTGCAGCGCCGTCGTATCGCGGCTCACATAGAGCGCGCCGGGACCGTTGATCGCGACGGACACATCGGCGGTCGCCTTGGTCGCGGTCGGCGCTGGCCTAGCAGCAGCGGGCGCGACGGTTGCGCTGCGCGCGGCGGTATCGGCCTGTACCGCGGCAGCGGACATCAGCGCCGTCGCGGCGACGGCCGCGGCGAGCAGACAGCGCTGCAGGCGCGCGCCGTGATGCGACCGGTTGGCGTTGGGCGATCCCGGGCCGGCGCCCGGGAACAGACGGGATCGAGTGCTCATGACAGTTCTCTCTCGTGGGATCGATGGCTACAGCCGCCTGTGGAACGGCCGTCCAGCGGCACCGATGCGGCGCCGTGGCCGACGCACTACAGCGCCGTATCGGAGCGCTGACGAGAAAAAACCCGGGACGGATCCGGGTCGCTGCCGGTACGTGTCAGGCACGATCCGTACGCAGCTCATTGTTTGAGCGGAGGAAAGAACAAGAAGGATGCCGTTGGGGGTACGGCAGGCTGCCTCGCGTTCCGGGTGTCCTTGAATTCGGGGTGTCCTTGAAT
>CAMLLF010000714.1 GCA_946480705.1 uncultured Lysobacteraceae bacterium
CAGCAGCAGACAGGCGCCGAACACGAGGCGGGCAGGGGCGTTCAGCAGAATCCGCGCCGTGGCGCGACGCGCGCCGACAGTCAGTTCGCTCATGGCAGATCCTCCGTTCGACGGGCCGTGATGCTGTGCCTGAACGGGGACCGGTTCTTCGAACCCGGACACATTTCCAGGAGGAGCTCAATGTGATGTGCTGTCCATTTCTGTCATGTCGCGGGACATTGGTGGACATTACCCCTATCGCGGCCGGACGAGCGGCGATCGCGTGGCTGCCGGCCGATCGCGAATCCAGGCGAGTGCCGCGGGCGACGGCGCATGCGTGCCGCATCAACAGGGCGCGACTGCGACGTGTGGGGGGACATTGTTGTCATAGTGGAGGATGCGATGACGAGCCTGCCGATGCGGTGCCGCCGCCGGCGACGCCGCGGAGCACCACCTGCGACAGCCCCGGTGCCGCAAGTGCGCGCCGGCTCAAAGCGGTGCCGGCCAGCGGCGCAGCCGCCACGCCGCGAGGCCGGCGAGCGCGAGTGCGGCAACGACGAGCCAGGCCGCGAACGGCAGCACCGCGTTCACGCGTCCGCGCCGGGGCTCGACGGCGGGAACGAACGCGGGTATGGCCGTGTAGTCCGTGAAGTTCAGCCGCGCGTAGCTTCCGGGCGGCCTCGGCGCGGGATGCGCGATTTCGCGCTGCATGCGCGGCCAGAAAAAGTCCCGCAACTGCTGCTGGTAGATACGCACCTGCCGTTCGGCGTCGCGCTGCCGCGCCATGTCCGTGCCTGCGAGCGTGGCGAGCGCGGTGTCCATGCCGAGCGGCGGCGCGACGTAGCCCAGGACGGACGACAACGTCTCGCGCGACCTGCGGTGCGCCGCGATGCGATCGTTCCAGACGGCCAGGCGTGTCTCGATCATCGGCACGAGAAAGCTCTGCCGCGTCGCATAGTCGAGATTCGCGACGCGATCGGTCAGGGCGGCGAGATCGGCCCGGCTGCGGAAAGCCTCGGCAACGAGCGCATCGCGCGCGCCGGCGACGGCATCCTCGGCCCGCCGCTGGGCATCCACGTAAAGCACGCGCGACGGCGCCGGCTGCACGCCGTCGGCGACGAAGCGGCCGAGCAGCGGCAGCGCGAGCGAGAGCGTCAGCCAGAGCGCAAGCAGGCTCCCGATCGCGCCCGCCGCACCGGGCCATGCGGCGAGCACGACGAAGGCGAGAGCGAGCCAGAACAGCGCGTAGGCCGCGACGAGTGCGAGCGCCGCGATCCATTCGGGCCAGGCGGCGGTGGGATCCGCGCCGCCGACGAACAGTGCGAGCGTGAGCGCGGCCGCAACCACAGGCAGCAGCCAGAAGCTCAATGCGGCCAGGCGCGCCGACAGCCAGGCGAGCGGCGCGACCGGCTGCGCTGCGATCAGCCTGAGCATGCCGCGGTCGCGCTCTGCCGTGCCGAGCAATGCAGCGAGTGCGATCACGACGACCGGCAGCAGCGTGACGATCGCAAAGCCGAGATCGAAGCGTCCGACGGCGAGGCTGCGCGGCGGTTCGAAATCGTAGGCGGGCTCGACGCCGAACAGCGTTTCGAGCTTCACGGGCCAGCGCGACGGCGCGAGGTCGCTTGCGCCGATCGACAGCGGCGCAAGCGGCAGCACGGGCTTGTAGGCATGGCGGCGCAGTTGGTAGCGACTGAAGCCGGCGAGGTCGGTGGGATCCTGCCAGTAGGGCGCGGGTTGCGCAGCGGGGTGGGCATAGTCGCGCGCGCGCTGCTCGATCGCACGCTGCCAGGCCGCGTCGGCAGCGGTCTGTGCGTGCTGCGCCGCGGCCTGCGCGCGCTGGAATGCGCCGCCGACGCGCGCGCCCGCGCAGAACGCGACAGCGAGGAGCGCAATCGCGCTCCAGAAGATGCCGCTGCGCGCGATGCGCCGCAGCTCCCAGCCGAGCAGCGCGCGCCAGCTCGCCGCCGGCGGCGCGTGCACGCCCGCGGCGGCGTCGTGCACATGGTGCAATGTGGAATTGGATGCAGTGCTCACGGCTGCAGCCTCCGTGCGACGCGGGCGAGCAGGAGCGATGCGGCGAGGAGCCACAGGGTGAGTGCGGCGAATGCCGGGCCGGCGCTGCCGGCTTCGCCGAGTCGCGGCGGATCGTGGACGAACGCCGGTTGCGAGGCCCAGAGTTCGGGCCCTGCCGCGTGGGCCTTGCCGTCGGCGCCGGGACGATGCGCCGCGACCTCGGCATTCATCGTGTTGACCAGCTGTCGCCGGTAGCGCTCGGCCGCGTCGATGAAGCGCCGGTGGTGCGCGAAGTCGGTGCCTGCGAGCGCCGGCGACAGCGCGGCGAATGCGATGGCCGGCGACAGCCAGGCGAGCGCGCCGAACGCCTCGTCCTGCGCGATCACGCGATCATGGAATCCGCCGAGCACACGATCGAACACGGCCTGCGAGTGCCGCTCCGCGCGATCGAGCTCGAGGCCGCGATAGTTCGCGCGAAGCTCTTCGCGGCGCGAGACGCCGGCTTGCGCGAGGATGGCTGCTTCATTTTCGCGCGAGGTTTCCGCGCTCCAGTACGAGGGAGCCTCGTCGAACAATTGCTGCTTGACCGACTGCGTCGACGGCAGCGGCCGCGCCGCATCCGCCGCCGTGCTCGCGAAGCGGGGCAGGGCGAGTACGACGGCGGCCCAGACATGGAGATGGAGTTCGCTCGTTGTCTGGCCTGCCCATGTGCGCGGGGTGAGCCAGAGCGCGAGGCCGATGCCGGCGATCCATTGGAGGATGAGCAGGACCGCGAAGGCGCGATCGGTC
>CAMLLF010000715.1 GCA_946480705.1 uncultured Lysobacteraceae bacterium
TCAAGATCCTGAAGAGCACGGCATCGGCGAAGTTCGACGAGTCGGTCGATGTGTCGATCAATCTCGGCATCGATGCGAAGAAGTCGGACCAGGGCGTCCGCGGTTCGAGCCTGCTGCCGCACGGCACCGGCAAGACGATCCGCGTTGCGGTGTTCTGCCCGCCGGGCGAAAAGGCTGAAGCGGCCAAGGCCGCCGGCGCCGACGCCGTCGGCATGGACGATCTCGCCGAAAAGATGCAGGCCGGCGAACTGAACTTCGGCCGCGTGATCGCGACGCCGGACGCGATGCGCGTCGTCGGCAAGCTCGGTCAGGTGCTCGGCCCGCGCGGCCTGATGCCGAATCCGAAGGACGGCTCGGTCACCGCCGACGTCGCCACCGCGGTCAAGAATGCGAAGGCGGGTCAGGTCAAGTTCCGCAACGACAAGGCCGGCATCATCCACGCGACGATCGGCAAGGCGAACTTCGAACCCGGCGCGCTCAAGGACAACCTGACCGCGCTGCTGTCGGACCTGCTGAAGGCCAAGCCGGCCGCCGCCAAGGGTCAGTACCTGCAGAAGATCTCGCTGTCGACGACCATGGGCCTCGGCGTCATCGTCGACCAGTCCGCAGGCGATCGTAGCGGCTCGCCCGGGAGAGCAGGGAAGCGCAGTACTGCGATGGAAGCTCCCGGTCGTGACGCGTAGGTCTTAAAACTGCAAGCCTGCGCAGATGGTGTCGCCCGTAACAGGTTTTCCTGGAACGGCCACCAAAACGGTATCGCGAGATACCAGCGGATCGACAAGGAAGAAAGGTCCGTTTCGCTGATGGATGCGTGCGCACAGGAGTGCGCGGCGATCCGGTTCGGAGAACGCAATGGCGCTCAATCTTGCGCAAAAGAAAGAGGTCGTTGCCGAACTGGCGAATGTGGCTTCCTCGGCTTATTCCCTGGTCGCCGCCGAGTACGCGGGTCTTACCGTCGGGCAGCTCACCGAGCTGCGCAGAAAGGCACGTCAGAACGGTGTGTTTCTTAAAGTTGCCAAGAACACGCTGGTCTCGCGCGCAGTGGAAGGTACCGATTACGAGTGCGTCAAGGACTCGCTGGTCGGCCCTCTGCTGTACGCCTTCTCGAAGGAAGATCCCGGTGCTGCCGGCCGTCTGATCAAGGATTTCGCCAAGGGCGCGGACAAGCTGAAACCCGTTGTAGTCGCCATGGGCGGCAAGGCATACCCAGGCTCGCACGTTGACGTGCTCGCCTCGCTGCCGACCCGCGAACAGGCGCTCAGCATGTTCCTCAGCGTGCTCGTCCAGCCTGCCACCATGCTCGTCCGCCTGCTGTCGGAACCCGCGTCGCAGATCGCGCGCGTTACCAAGGCAGCCGGTGAGAAGCAGGCGGCCTGAGCCACACGCCAGCCGGTCACGAAATTCAAACCTTAGCCGTTATTTCCAGGAGTTAAAACATGTCTCTCTCCAACGAGCAGATCATCGAAGCAATCGCCGGCAAGACCCTCATCGAAGTGATGGAGCTGGTCAAGGCGATGGAAGAAAAGTTCGGCGTCTCCGCCGCTGCCCCGGTCGCTGCTGCGGCTCCGGCCGCTGCTGCTGCCGCCCCGGTCGAAGAAAAGACCGAGTTCACCGTCGTCCTGAAGGCCGCGGGCGAGAAGAAGGTCGAAGTGATCAAGGCTGTCCGCGCGATCACCGGCCTGGGCCTGAAGGAAGCCAAGGACCTCGTCGAGTCCGCTCCGTCGACCGTCAAGGACGCCGTGAGCAAGGACGACTCGGCCAAGTTCAAGAAGGAACTGGAAGCTGCCGGCGCTACCGTCGAGATCAAGTAAGCGACGCGTTGCGTCGCCTGCTAGTCCAGGCAAGTCGAAAGCCTGGGGGCGAGAGCTCCCGGGCTTTCACTGTTGTTCGTTGTACTGCGGCTATCGGCAAGCCGTGACGTGACGAAAGTTCGTGCGACACCGTTTGCCGATACCCGTTTTCCCTTCCACGCCGCTGTTTCCGCAGCGGCGGTTTTGACGACCCGAGGCGGTACCCGACCATGACCTACTCGTTCACCCAGAAGAAGCGTATCCGCAAGGATTTCGGCAAGCGCCCCGTCGTGCTTGACGTGCCTTTCCTGCTCGCCATCCAGGTGGATTCCTACCGGGAATTCCTCCAGCTCGACGCCGGCGGTGTCACCGCACGCGAAGACAAAGGCCTGCACGCGGCGCTCAAGTCGGTGTTCCCTATCACGAGCTATTCCGGCAATGCCGCCCTCGAATACGTCAGCTACCGCCTCGGCGAACCGCCGTTCGACGAACGCGAGTGCCGCCAGCGCGGCATGAGCTACGGCGCGCCGCTGCGCGTGACCGTGCGCCTCGTCATCTATGATCGCGAGAGCCCGGCCAACAACAAGGCGATCAAGTACGTCAAGGAGCAGGAAGTCTACATGGGCGAACTTCCGCTCATGACCGACACCGGCACCTTCATCGTCAACGGCACCGAGCGCGTCATCGTCTCGCAGCTGCACCGTTCGCCGGGCGTGTTCTTCGATCACGACCGCGGCAAGACGCACAGCTCGGGCAAGCTGCTGTTCTCCGCGCGCGTCATCCCGTACCGCGGTTCCTGGCTCGACTTCGAGTTCGATCCGAAGGACTGCCTGTTCACGCGTATCGACCGCCGTCGCAAGCTGCCGGTCACGGTGCTGCTGCGCGCGCTCGGCTACACCAATGCCGAGATGCTCGACCTGTTCTTCGAGAAAAACGTGTTCACGCTCGGCAAGCAGGGTGGCGCCGAACTCGAACTCGTCGCCGAGCGCCTGC
>CAMLLF010000716.1 GCA_946480705.1 uncultured Lysobacteraceae bacterium
TCCGCCGCGCTCGCCACCGGCTGCGGCGGGAGGCCGGTGCGGGTGAGCGGCCCGTGCCCGCCGCGACCGCTGGCACCCGGCAGGTCGAGCAGATCGACGACGCGCCCCGACGGCGCCGTATAGCGGCCCTGCTTGCGCTCCACCGTGACGCCGGCGTAGTTCGCGACCTTCTGCCGGCTGCCGGTCAGCAGATTGAACAGCGCGGTCTTGCCGCAGTTCGGATTGCCGACGAGCGCGATACGCAATGCCGCAGCCGTACTCATGAATTCGCTCCGGCTGTCTGCAGCTGCACACGCGCCGCCTCGCTGCGCCGCAGCGCGAAACGCGTGAAGCCGATCTGCACGAGCAGCGGATCGGCGCCGACCGGCCCCTGCGCGACGAGCTTGACCGGTTCGCCCGCGACGAAACCCAGATCCCGCAGGCGCCGGGCGATCGGATCGGCACTGCCGACATCCTCGACCTCGCGCACGACGGCCGTGTTGCCCGGAAGCAGTTCGGAAAGTCGCACAGGCAGATAGGCACTAAATAAGAATGGTTCGCGATTGTACCTGAGGGAACCGGGTGCGGCGAGGGGCGGCGGGCGAGTGATGGAGCGAATGAAGAGGAGCGAGAAACGGGAGAAGGCGGCTACGCTGCACCCTGCCACCCGTTTCTCACTCCACTTACTGTTTTCCCGCCTCGCAGTTATCCGGACAAACGCCTCGGCCGCCGCCCGCCGCCGCCGCTATCATTCGCCTTTCCCGGAGGGAGGGATCCAATGACCGCATCCGTTGCGCTGACCGTTCGCGGCGCCGTCGCCGAGGTCCGGCTGAATCGTCCCGGCGTGCACAACGCCTTTGACGAGCAACTCATCGCCGAGCTGACCGAAACCCTGCAGGCGCTCGACGCCGACGCGGCCATCCGCGCGGTCGTGCTGACCGGCGAAGGCGCCTCGTTCTCCGCCGGTGCCGACCTCAACTGGATGCGCTCGATGGCCAGGGCCAGCGAAGCGGACAACCTCGCCGACTCGCTGAAACTCGCGGCACTGATGCGCACGCTGAACTATCTGTCCAAGCCGACCGTCGCCCGCGTCAACGGCGCGGCCTACGGCGGCGGCGTCGGACTCGTCGCCTGCTGCGACATCGCGATCGGCGTCGACGGCGCGAAGTTCTCGCTGTCGGAAGTGAAACTCGGACTCGTACCCGCGGTCATCTCGCCTTACGTGATCGCCGCGATCGGCGCGCGCCACGCGCGCCGGCTGTTCGTCACGGGCGAAGTCTTCGATGCCGCCGAGGCTCGCCGCATCGACCTGCTGCACGACACCGTCGCCGCGGACCAGCTCGACGCCGCGGTCGAGCGCAGCCTGCACTGGCTGGGCAAGGGCGGCCCGGTCGCGCAGGGCGAGGCCAAGCGCCTCGCGCTCGCAATGGCCGGCATGACCGCCGCGCAGCAGCAGGAACTCGACGCCGGCAACGCCGCGCTGATCGCGCGGTTACGCGTCTCGGCCGAAGGGCAGCACGGGCTCGGCGCGTTCCTCGACAAGCGTGCGCCGGACTGGGCGCGGGAAGGCTGAGCGTCCGGTGATGGATTCGGCGATGTCGCGCGCCTCAGCCCAAACACGATCCGGACATTTCCCAGCGCATACCCGGATGCGCTCCGATTCAGCAACCGGCCGCGCAAACGCGACGCTGCTCGCCTGCAATCACACGGCTTCGTCGTGATCCATTTCTGGAATACCGAAATACTCGACGAATGCGACAACGCCCTCCAGCGCCTGCACGCCGCGCTGCAGGACGCATCCCCCGACGATCCAACCCGCCAAGGAGTGCTGAAATGATCGACCACCTCGGTTTCCAGGTCGCCGACTTCGACCGCAGCCTGAATTTCTACAAGACCGTGCTCGCCCCGCTCGGCTACGGCCTCGTCATGGAAGTCACGCCCGAAATGACCGGCAACGGCTCGCGTCACGCGGGCTTCGGCAAGGAAGGCAAGCCCGACTTCTGGATCGGCACCGGCGGCGAGCCGACGCGCAACGGCCTGCACCTCGCCTTCGTCGCGAACGATCGCGGTGCGGTGGATACGTTCTACGCCGCCGCGCTCGGCAACGGCGCGAAAGACAACGGCCCGCCGGGCCTGCGCACGCATTACCACCCCAATTATTACGGCGCGTTCGTCATCGATCCCGACGGCCACAACATCGAAGCGGTCTGCCACGCACCGGCCTGATCGACGCTCCCGCCACCCGCCCCGCGCACGGCAGCCAACTACCGGAACCCACGATGCAAGGACTCTTCTCGAAGGTACTCATTGCGAACCGCGGCGAGATCGCCTGCCGCGTGATCCGCACCTGCCGCCGCCTCGGCATCGCCACGGTCGCCGTCTATTCCGAGGCCGACGCGACCGCGCAGCACGTGCGCCTTGCCGACGAAGCCTGGCCGATCGGCGGCTCGCGGCCGGCCGACTCCTACCTGCGCGGCGACGTCATTCTCGACGTCGCGAAAAAAAGCGGCGCGCAGGCGATCCATCCGGGCTACGGATTCCTGTCCGAGAACGCCGATTTCGCCGACGCGGTCGAAGCCGCCGGCATCGTGTTCATCGGCCCGAGCGCCGCGTCGATGCGCAAGATGGGCTCGAAAGCCGGCGCGAAGATCCTGATGCAGGAACACAAGGTTCCCGTCGTGCCGGGCTATACCGGCGAAGACCAGGATCCGGCACTGCTCGCGCGCGAAGCCGAACGCATCGGCTTTCCGCTGATGATCAAGGCCGCGCACGGCGGCGGCGGCAAGGGCATGCGCATCGTCCG
>CAMLLF010000717.1 GCA_946480705.1 uncultured Lysobacteraceae bacterium
AACTCGCTCGCGATGTTGCGATGGAACCACGGCGGACGGAACGTGTCCTGGGCGACGAGCCAGCGCGGTGGAAAAATCACGAAATCCATATTGCCGACGCCCGGCGTGTCGCTCGGCGAGGTCAGCACGAGGAAGATCGACGGGTCGGGATGGTCGTAGCTGATCGAACCGATCGTGTTGAAGCGGCGCAGGTCGTATTTGTACGGCACGTGGTTGCCGTGCCAGGCGACGACGTCGAGCGGCGAGTGGCCGATCGCCGCGCGCCAGAGTTCGCCCTGGAATTTCGCGATCAGTTCGAAATCGCCTTCGAGGTCTTCCCAGGCCGCCGCCGGCGCGAGGAAGTCGCGCGGATTGGCGAGACCGTTCGAGCCGATCGGACCGAGATCGGGAATGCGCAGGTGCGCGCCGAAATTCTCGCAGACATAACCGCGCGACGGGCCGTCCGGCAGGTCGACGCGGAAGCGCACGCCGCGCGGAATCAGCGCGATCTCCTGCGGCTCGACCTCGAGCACGCCGAATTCGGTCGCGATCGACAGGCGGCCCTGTTGCGGCACGACCAGCAGCTCGCCGTCGGCCGAATAGAAATAGCGCCCCTGCATCGAGCGGTTCGCCGCATACAGGTGAATCGCGATGCCGCTCTGCGCCGCGGCGGAGCCGTTGCCGGCATACGTCACGAGGCCGTCGATGAAGTCGACATCGCCGTCGGGCAGCGGCAGCGGATCCCAGCGCAGCTGGTTCGGCGTCGGCGGCGCGTCGTCGAAACGATTGTGGAAACGCGGCTGCGCGAACGCCGCGAACGGCCGGTGCATCGCCGACGGCCGGATGCGATAGAGCCAGCTGCGGCGGTTCGCATGGCGCGGCGCAGTGAACGCCGTGCCCGAGAGCTGTTCGGCGTACAGGCCGTACGGCACGCGCTGCGGCGAATTGCGCCCCTGCGGCAGCGCGCCCGGCAGCGCTTCGCTCGCGTGTTCGTTGCCGAAGCCGGAAAGGTAGTTCGGAGCCATCGGTATCCGGTTGGCGGGCGCAGCCCGCCGTGCTCAGAGTGATCTCGCCGCGGGACGGCGCGGCGCGCGATTACAGCACGCCGCGGCGCATCTGGTCGCGTTCTATCGATTCGAACAGGGCCTGGAAATTGCCCTCGCCGAAACCTTCGTTGCCCTTGCGCTGGATGATCTCGAAGAAGATCGGGCCGATCGCGTTCTGGGTGAAGATCTGCAGCAGCTTGCGCTGCTTGGTTTCGCTGTCGGCGTCGATGAGGATCTTGTTCTTCGCCAGACGCGGCACGTCCTCGCCGTGGTTCGGCACGCGCTCGTCGATCACGTCGAAGTACGTGTCGGGCGTGTCGAGGAACTCGACGCCCGCGGCCCGCATGGCCTCGACCGTTTCGTAGATGTCGTCGGTGAAGCAGGCGATGTGCTGGATGCCCTCGCCCTGGTACTGGTCGAGGTATTCGTTGATCTGGCTCTTCGGGTCCGAGGATTCGTTGAGCGGAATGCGCACGATGCCGTCGGGCGCGGTCATCGCCTTGGACACGAGGCCGGTCTTGCTGCCCTTGATGTCGAAGTAGCGGATCTCGCGGAAGTTGAACAGACGTTCGTAGTAGTCCGACCACTTCTGCATGTTGCCGAAGTACAGATTGTGCGTGAGGTGGTCGATGAAGGTCAGACCGAAGCCCTTCGGGTTCTGATCGGCGCCCGGAATCGGCTCGAATTCGCCGTAGATCGTGCCGTTGTCGCCGTAACGGTCGACGAGATACAGCATGCAGTCGCCGATGCCCTTGATGACCGGCGTGTCGACGGCACGGGTGTCAGCCTTGTGATCGATATACGCGCCGCCGTTCGCGATCGCCTGCTCGGCGACCCACTGCGCCGGCTTCTGCACGCGGATCGCGAAACCGCAGGCGCAGGGGCCGTGGGCTTTCGCGAAATCCGCCGCGAACGAATCGGGTTCCTCGTTGACGAGGAAATTCACGCCGCCCTGGCGGTACAGCGTGATCGCGCGGGTGCGGTGGCGCATCGCGGCGGTGAAGCCCATGCGCTTGAACAGCGCGTGCAGCAAAGCGCCGTCGGCTGCGGCAAACTCGACGAATTCGAAACCGTCGATGCCCATGGGATTCTCGAACTGGGTCGGCTTCATGCCGAGATTCGGCTGCGCGCTCATGGCTGGCTCCGGTAACGTGACGGTCTGGCGAGACCGCCGTTATAGTTTCAACTGAAACCATTTGCAAGGGACACCGCCGCATGGCCGGTAACGCACCGCTGGAACTCGAGAAATTTCTGCCCTACCGCCTGTCCGTGCTGTCCAACACGGTCAGCCAGGCGATCGCGCGCGAATACGAGACGCGCTTCCAGCTCTCGATCACCGAATGGCGCGTCGTTGCCGTGCTCGGCCGTTACGACGGCCTGTCCGCGCGCGAAGTCGCCGAGCGCACGGCCATGGACAAGGTCGCCGTGAGCCGCGCCGTCGCCGAACTCATGAAAGACGGCCGCGTGAAACGCTCGACCGCCGACCATGACAAGCGGCAGTCGGTGCTGTGCCTCACGGCGAAGGGGCGGAAGGTCTACGCGGACATCGCGCCGCTCGCGCTGGAACACGAGCGGAGGCTGCTGGCGCATCTGGACAGCGAGGAGCAGCAGTGGCTCGGGCGGATCATCGACAAGCTGCTTCAGGCGGAGAAGGCGCTGGCGTGAGCACGACCGCCGCAATGCGCGGCACCGCACGCCCAACCGCGCCGGTAGTGCATCGCGAACGACTGCAGCCCTGGTCCGTCGAGCTTGA
>CAMLLF010000718.1 GCA_946480705.1 uncultured Lysobacteraceae bacterium
CGGTGCGCGGCTCGGGGTATCTGCTTGAAGCCGACTGATCTCTGGCGCACCGGCACGTCCCGTCTGCTGCTCGTCTACGGCGGACTGTTCGCGCTCTGGTGCGTGGCGCTGATCGGCGTGATCCAGTGGGACACGCGCCGCTATTTGTCGAACCTCGTCGATCTGAAGATCGACCACATCGCGCAGTACTACCGCGACATCGACCGCGCGCGCCTGCCCGAGGCGCTCGCGATCACCGAGTCGCTGGACCTGCGCGACATCATTTCGCACGGTCTGTTCGACGACGCGGGACGACGCATCTCGGGCAATCTCGCGCGCATTCCCGAGGGCATGCCGCTCGACGGCAAGCTGCACTCGCTGCCGCAGGGCGTGGAGCGCGTCGAAGGCCTGCATCCCGTGCGTGCGCGCGGCGTCGCGGTGCGGCTGCGCAGCGGCGAACTGCTCGTGTTCGTGCGCGACACCAGCGTGATCGAGGCAGTCGGCGCGATCATCCAGCGCGCGGTGCTCTGGGGCCTTCCGCTGATCGTGATCCCGGGCTTCATCGGCGCGCTGCTGCTGAGCCGCCGGCCGCTGCGGCGCGTGCGCGCGATGGAAGCCGCCGTGCAGCCGATCATGCGCGGCGATCTGCGCCGTCGTCTGCCGCTGTCGTCGCGCCGCGACGAGATCGATCTGCTCGCCGGCATCGTCAACAGCATGCTCGACGAGATCGAGCGGCTCATGGGCGAGGTCAAGGGCGTCTGCGACAACATCGCGCACAACCTGCGCACGCCGCTGACGCGGCTGCGCGCGCAGTTGCACCGGCTGCAGCGCGAAACGCCGGAAGGCGATCCGCGCGCGGAACTGATCGAGGCGACGATCGCCGATGCCGACGCGCTGCTCGACCGCTTCCGCGCGCTGCTGCGCGTGTCCGAACTCGAAGACCTGCATCGCCGCGCCGGCTTCGCCGAGGTCGATCTCGCCGCGACCCTCAAGCACGTCGGCGAGATCTACGCGCCGCTGGCCGAGGACAAGCAGATCGCGTTCACGCTCGACACGGCCGGCGACGTGCCGCCGCTGCGCGGCGACCCGCACCTGGTGTTCGAGGCGCTGTCGAACCTCGTCGACAACGCGATCAAGTTCACGCCGCCGCACGGCCGTGTGCGCGTGCACACGACGGTCGAGCCGCAGGGACCGCGCATCGACGTCATCGACGGCGGCCCCGGCATCCGGCCCGGCGACCGCGGCTCGGTCGTGCAGCGCTTCTACCGCAGCGCCGGGACGCCGGCCGAGGAAGGCCACGGACTCGGGCTCGCGATCGTCGCGGCCATCGTGCGGCTGCACAGCTTCCGGCTCGAAATCGCCGACGGTACCGGCGGCGGCGCCCGCGTGTCGCTGCTGTGCTGGTCGGGCGCCCCGGAATCCGCGACGGCCTGACCGCCGGATTTTCCCCGCCCGCTTCCTCGAATCGAACCGATGCCGGCCGTCGCGGGCTCCTGGTCGCACGCGTGCCGGCACCGACGCTTCGAACGCCGGCGCGGCCGTCTGCCGGCCCGTCGCCGATGTGACCTGCGCAGAAAGGCCGGCGCCGCGGCGCGAACCGGTCCGGACCTTTCCCGGCGTCCGCCGCAGCATCGCCTGCGCAATCAATGATTTGAGACGTGATTCTCGTCCTGGGCCGATCGCCGGACGACGCGAATATATTTTTGAGAAATTGCGCAAGGTCGCGACCATGCGCCATCGAACATGCTGCGGCGTTGTCAGCCCGGCCCAGCGATTGCCCCGGGGTCCGCAGCAGGCGTCGGTCGTGACCATACGACCAGACACCGTGCCCGACGGATGCCCGATGAGCTTCAGCCCCGTCGGATGACGAGTGTGTTTTGACCGGTCGCGCGGGGAGGCGCGGCCGCAGGTGTCCGGCCAGCCCGGACGCCCGGGGGGACACAGGCGCCCGACGCCTCGGCTACCACGGACCGTGGAGGTGCATCACCGCGTAGTACGCCTACTTCGCCTTGCCGCTGCATCGCTGCATGACGATGCCGCGCGGGAGCGTTCGCTACCGGCGAGCGCCGACCGGCCCTTTCGGTCCCCATCCCGCCGCACGCCATGCCGCCCTTCGCGATCGGCCCGGACTCGCATCCGCAGGCCGACATTCACGCCACTGTTTTCGCCGCACGGGGGTCCGGCGCCGACAGGGCAGCAAGTTCCGCTATCCAAGGAATTCTCGCGATGCGTACATCTTTGTTCATCGGTATTGGTATTGCCTTGTCGGCCTCGGTCATGGGGTCCGACACCCGCATCACCGTCGGCGGGTCCGACGGCAGCCGTGACGGCAGCGAGCGCTGTGTCGTCTCGTTCTCCAGCGCGCAGCAGGACGTCTGCTCCGGCACCGTCACGCTCACCAACCCGGATCTCGCCGCGCTCGGCAGGCCCGAGTCGTTCAAGGACTCGCCGCTGCGCCTGATCAAGTTCGACGGTCCGATCACCGAGCAGCGCCGCGCCGCGGTCGAAGCCGGCTATCAGATCCTGGGCTATGCGCCGCACTACGCGTTCATCGTGCGCGCCAAGGCCGACGGCACGCGTCCCGCGCCGATTCCGGGCACGCTCTACAGCGGTCCTTTCCTGCCGGCCTTCAAGGTCGACCTGAACATCGCCAACGAGCTCAAGGGCGAGAACATCGCCGAAGCCGCGGGCGTCAGCGAGCTCGTGATCAGCATGCACGACTCGGCGGCTCGCGCGAGCGTCGAAGCGGCGGTCATGAGCACGCCGGGCCTGTCGTTCGTCAACACCATTACGGCCGGC
>CAMLLF010000719.1 GCA_946480705.1 uncultured Lysobacteraceae bacterium
ACCTTTTGAGCTTCCCGAAGTCGCTGATCACGAATCTCGTCGTCAAATACGTCAAGAAGCTCGTGCCGCCGTTCCGTCTCGACGGCCAGATCCGCTTCAACGACGCGCTCGCGCGCGGAACGCGGCAGACGTTCCGCCGTGCGGAACTCACGCACGACGACATCGCATTCCTGCAGTACACCGGCGGCACGACCGGCGTCGCCAAGGGCGCGATGCTGACCCACGGCAACCTCGTCGCGAACATGCAGCAGGCGTCGAGCTGGATCGGCGTCAACGCGAAGCTCGGCGAGGAAGTCATCATCACCGCGCTGCCGCTGTACCACATCTTCGCGTTGACGGCGAACGGCCTCGTCTTCATGAAGTTCGGCGGACTCAACTACCTGATCACGAATCCGCGCGACATGCCGGGCTTCGTCAAGGAACTGAGCCGCGTACCGTTCACCGCAATGACCGGCGTCAACACGCTGTTCAACGGCCTGCTGAATACGCCGGGCTTCGATCAGGTCGACTTCTCCAAGCTGCATCTGACGCTCGGCGGCGGCATGGCCGTGCAGCGCGCGGTCGCCGAACGCTGGAAAAAAGTGACCGGCGTGACGCTCGTGGAGGCCTACGGCCTGACCGAGACGTCGCCGGCGGCCTGCATGAATCCGCTCGACTTGCCCGAATACAACGGCTCGATCG
Source organism: uncultured Lysobacteraceae bacterium (assembly GCA_946480705.1). The sequence continues at coordinate 682 of CAMLLF010000719.1, forward strand.
GCCTGCCGATCTCCTCGACCGAAGTGACGATCCAGGACGACAACGGCAACGTGCTGCCGATCGGCGACGTCGGCGAACTCTGCGTGCGCGGCCCTCAGGTCATGAAAGGCTACTGGAACCGTCCCGAGGAAACCGCGAAGGTGCTGACCGAAGGCGGCTGGCTGCACACGGGCGACATTGCACGCATGGATGAAAAAGGCTACGTGTATATCGTCGACCGCAAGAAGGACATGATTCTCGTCTCCGGCTTCAACGTCTACCCGAACGAGATCGAGGATGTCGTCGCGACGCATCCGGGCGTACTCGAAGTCGCCGCGATCGGCGTGCCGGACGACAAATCGGGCGAGGCGGTCAAGATCGTCGTCGTGCGCAAGGATCCGAAGCTCAGCGCCGATGATCTGCGCCAGCACTGCAAGACCAATCTGACCGGCTATAAGCTGCCGCGCCACATCGAATTCCGCGACTCGCTGCCAAAGAGCAACGTCGGCAAGATCCTGCGCCGCGAACTGCGCGACGCGCCGAAGACCGCGGCCTGAGGCCTCGATACGAACCACAACGAAAAAGCCCGCCGATCGGCGGGCTTTTTCGTTTCAGGGGGGGAGGCGCGGCGTCAGTTGCGGTAGGACTCGATCGAATCGGCGTAGCCGCCGAGCAGATTCCAGAGCGGCTCTTCCTTGTTCTCGGGAATGCGCGCATAGGCGAAGCCGACGCTGTCGGGCGTGACGCGTGCGACCGTGGCCTCGAGGTGGATGTTGAGTTCATCGCCGATCATCATGTCGAGCACGAACATGTCGCCGGCCTTGCCGGTGAAGTCTTCCGGGCGGCGCACGAGCACGCCGGTCGCCGAAATGTCTTCGAGTTCGCTCGACCAGGCGTCGCCGCCGTGCATCATCAGCACGGCCGAACGTATTTTCATGCGGGCGGGACGCATGCCCGCGCGCGTCTTGCGATCATTCATGCTGAGCATCCTGCAACCCCCTGTGGGCCCGCACTCTTTTAGCGAAGCGTATAGCCAAAATCAAACAAGTGCATATCACGAATCGTGCCAGCGCACGGCGTACGTCGCGCCGCTTACCCGTCCTCGGAGGTATCACGGCGCGATTTCAGCACGACTCCGCGCACGAGGCTGCCTTGCCCGAAGCGTCGGTTGATCTGGTCGGCGAGCGTGTCCTTGCCTGGCGTTGGTGCGAACAGCCCGGTCTGCACCTCCGGCGCGAACTGGCTCATGCCGATACCGAGCAGGCGCAGGCTCGGATTCGCCTCGACATCCCACCAGCGGCGCAGCAGCGTCCGCCCGGCGTCGAGCAACTCGGCCGTCGAATCGGTGGGCTGCGCCAGGCTGAGCTGGCGCGTATGCGTTTCGAACGGCGGCTTGCGCAGCTTGACGGTGACGGTGCGTCCACGCAGCTCGTGCGCGCGGAGCCGCTCGCCGACGCGCTCGCCAAGCCGCGCGAGCCACGCGAGCGCCTGATCCAAAGTCGTCAGGTCGGTGACAAAAGTCGTCTCGGCACTGACGGACTTTTCCGCCGCGTCGGCGTCGACGGCGCGCTCGTCGAGTCCCCGCGCCAGCCTCTGCCAATGCTCGGCCTGGTTGCCGCAGACCTGGCGCAGGCGGCGCGGTTCCGCAAAGCGCAGCTCGCCGACCGTGCGGATGCCGATCCGGTGCAGCGTCGCCTCGGCGACCTTGCCGACGGTCCAGAGCCGGCCGACCGGCAACGGATCGAGCACGGCGTGGATCTGCTCGGGCCGTATCCGCAGAAAGCCGTCAGGCTTGGACAGCTCGCTCGCGAGCTTGGCCAGCAGCTTGTTGTGCGCCATGCCGACCGACGCCACGAGGCCGGTGCGGCTGAATATTTCCTGCTTGAGATAGCGTCCGATCGGTTCGATGTCGCCGCCGAACAGCCGCAGACTGCGAGTCACGTCGAGGAAGGCCTCGTCGAGCGAAAGCCCTTCGATCTCGGGAGTCACTTCGCCGAACACCGCGAACACCTCGGCCGACATTTCGCGGTAGCGGCTCATGCGCACCGGCACGAACAATGCGTCGGGACAGAGCTTCTTCGCGGTCAGCGTCGGCATGGCCGAGCGCGGCTG